>PMZC01000187.1 GCA_003170555.1 Deltaproteobacteria bacterium | reverse complement strand
GGATCGAGCTTGCCGCGGCGGGCGAGGTCGGTCAGGTCGAGCGTGTAGCGCTGCAGCGCCTGGTATTTTCCTTCGGGGTCTTCGTCGCTGACGCGCTGGCTGCCGCGCACCTCGGCCAGCGTTTTCAGCAGCGCCTCCGTGGTGACGCCGTGCCGCTTGAACAGGCCGTTGAGCGAACCGCCTTTGCCCGCGGCGGCGGCGAGCAGCAGGTGCTCGGTGGAGACGTAATCGTCGCGCATCTGATCGGCCTGCTGCTGCGCGGCGTCGAGCAGCGCGCCGAGTTCGCTGCCGGCGTAGACCTCGCCGCCGGCGACCTTGGGCAGCCGGTCGATGATCGTCTGCGTCTCGCGCCGCAGCGCCTCGATGTCCGCGCCCAGCTTTTCCAGAATCGGGCGCACGAGCCCGCCGTCCTGTTCGAGCAGGGCAAAAAAGAGATGGGCGGCGCTGACCTCCTGGTTGCCGTGTTGCCGGGCCAGGCTTTCGGCGGCGGACAGCGCGTCGCGCGATTTGACGGTTAATTTGTCAGCTCGAATCATCTCCCTAACCTCATTGTTCAGCTTCAAGTTAATTAATAATGATTAATAACCCCGCGTCAATGTTCGTCGTCCTTTTTCGCCGGCGGCAGATCCATCAGGTGGTCGATGACCTGGTTGAGCCGGTCGCGCAGTTCGCGCGTCTGCTGGCGCACCTCGGGCCAGCGCTCGGCCTCGGGCAGCGCGCCTTCCTCGCAGGCGGCGACCAGGTCGGTCAGCGCCTTGTTCAGTTGTCTCCAGCTTTTGAAAAACGGCGAGTGGCGCTTGCGGCCGGCGCCGGGCCGGCGTTTGCCTTTGCCTTTCACCATTTCGCGCAGCCGCCGGACCGACACCTCGCGCTCGGCGGCGGCGACGCCCAACCGGCGGCGTTCATCCGGATCGGCGACCTGATATAGCAGTGAATGGTGCGAGGGGGGCAGGGCGCGGGCCTTGTCGGGCGGTAAAAAATGAAAATTCACCGCCACCTGAATGAAGCGGCGCAGGGCCGATTCGGGAAACGGCAGATCGGCGCGCGCGCACAGCTTGCGAAACGAAATGTCCTTGTGCGGGTTCTGCGAGGCGACCAGCGCGAGGTCGCCGTGGAAGAACTGGCGGATCAGGTAATCGCCGATTTCCTTGGCCCGCAGCGTCAGTTCGGCCTCCATGCCTTCCTTTTTTTCCTGCAGCCAGGCGACGGCTTCCGCAATCGTGCGCTCGCGGGATTTCGCGGGAACGGCGGGGAGTTTGCGTCGGGCCATCGGCGGCGTCCTTCCACTTTGCTGACGTCATCAAAGTAAATAGTTTGAAAAAATTGTCAAGCGCGCCTTGACGGACGGGGCGGGGCGACTTAAATAAAAGGCGTAAATAAGGAAACGAGCCGGGCGCAGGCCCGGGGGCAAGAACGAAAGAAAACCAAAAAGGAGGTTAGCCATGTCAATCATCAGATGGAGTCCGTTCCGGGAACTGAGCGCGGTGCAGCGCGAAATGAATCGCGTCTTCGAAGACAACCTGCTCCGGTCCGAGCGCGAGGACTGGCTGGGCGGCTCGTGGGCGCCGCAGGTCGACATCTTCGAGGACGAAAACCAGATCAAGGTGACCGCGGCGCTGCCGGGTCTCGACCAGAAAGACGTGAAGGTCAACATCGAGAACAACATCCTGACGATCAGCGGCGAACGCAAGCTGGAGCACGAAGATCAGCGGGAGAACTACACGCGGGTCGAACAGTACTACGGCGGCTTCACGCGTTCGTTCACGCTGCCGCACACGGTCGACTCCGGCAAGACCGAGGCGAAGATGGAAAAGGGCGTACTCACGATCATCTTCCCGCGGCGCGAAGACGCCAAACCGAAGCAGATCGAGGTGAAAGTCAACTGAACGACCACCACCGCGCAACGGACGGGGGCGCTGCGGCGTCCCTTTTCTTTTAACGTGGATCCGCCGTTCCGGATTTGACAACCGACCCGCGGACGGAGTTATAATAATTATTGATGGAACACGCGTTTCAGAAAACGAAAACGGTGCGGTTGGCGATGGGAGGATGAGGTCATGAACAGGTTGCGCATTCTTGGCGGCTTGGTTTTGGCGGTCGCGGCTGCGGTGATCTTGGCGAGCGTCTCCGCCTGCACCGAAGGCGGCGACGGGAACGATGGTGAGGCGGCGGTCGACGACGCTTTGCTCGACGCTGACTATTCGACGGACAACATGGTCTTGCCTGCCGCCGATGCGACGGTGTTTTTCGCGGTGCTCTTCAACAACTATAAACTCGGTCCGCTGCCGTATCCGTGGAGCACGGGAAATCACGGCGCGAGCCGGACGACGGTGGTCCAATTGGGCGGTATCCACGACAAGGCCATGCTCATCGCGGGCGGCATTCTGTCCGGCGAATACTCCGACAACTTCTATGTCTTCAAACCCATCGGCGAGAACGTGGCGGTTTCGTGGGACATGTTCGCGAAATCGTCCACGACGGCGTACGGCGTGCGCATCTATTCGCAGATCGCAACCGAAGCGTGGATGGAACGCGACATCGACGGTCACTTCAAGCTGTACCGCTGGCCTTACGGAGAATATGTCGACTGCGGTTACACGTCCGCCGGCGCCTGGGTGAACGTGACCATCATTTTTGATTACACCACGAAAACGGAGCACTTGCTGCTCAATGGCCAGGCCACGTCGTGCATGAACATGGCCATCGGCGGCGGCTACCCGATTTTCGAAATCGAATTCATCGATTGGAGCGCCGAAGGCTATGGCGGATTGGTCGCCATCGACAATCTCATCGCCCGGCGACCGGGCTGAAAGCCGACCGCGCCAATTAGACGCTCGCCAATCTGACTTCTTGGTTTTTGTCAACGACGCCGCGCCCCGGTCGTGCGACTCTTGCGGAGCATTCGCTCGATCGTTAGACTCCGCCAGAGGGTGACGGAGGAGTTGATGAGCATTACCGGTCCAGCCAGTTTGACGATCTGCATTTTGGGCACGATCTTGTCGATCGCCGCGATCGTGGCCGGCCATTGGATTAGCGGCGGGGTCGGGCTGCTGATCAGCGGCGGGCTTTGGTACAATCATTACCGGACGTTTATGATCGAGAATTGAGCGCGCGCGGCTTGACGGAGCCGCCGCCGGTCGCCATGTTCTAACTCAGGAGGATCAATGCCGTTTTGTCCCATCTGCAAAACCGAATATGTGGCGGGAGTCAGCGTGTGCTCGGACTGCGACGTGCCCCTGGTCGACAAACTGCCGCCCGCTGATCCGGCTGAGCCCGATGTCGAATTCGTCGTGTTGACCGAAGGCCAGACGGAAGTGGTGACCGACGTGCTGCAGGCCGAACTCGAAGCCGCCGGCATCCAGAATTACGTTTCGGGCGACACGCTCCAGACGATGAAGGTCTATCCGGCGTGGAACGCGAAGGTCTGGGTGGCCAAGGACCAACTGGAGCTGGCCAAGGAAATCCTGAACGAAGTGCTGACCGGTCCGCCGCTGGAAGACGACGCCGACCTGGAAGGCAAAGTTTTTTGCGACGCGTGCGGCGCCGAGGTGCCGCCGGACGCCACGGTGTGTCCGGAGTGCGGCGAGCCGTTGGGAAAACTCGAAACGGCGACCGTGTGCGATGCGTGCGGCGCGGAAGTGCCGCCGGACGCGAAGGTCTGCCCTGCGTGCGGCAAGAAATTTGAATCGTAGGGGCAGACCCCCGCGCCTGCCCTAACGTCGGGCAACCACGGGGGGCAGCCCCTACGGGCGCTTCCGTTTCGGCGGGGGCGGATCGAGGCGGAACATCTCGAGTTGATGGCCGTGGCCGCGCTCGGGATTCTCGCGCAGGGCCTCGGTGAGCGTCTCGGGCTCGAGCGCGAAAAACGCTTCGCACTTGCGCGCGCACTTCTCCACGCAGTACAGCGGATTGCGCTGGATCTTCGATTTGTGTCGCGCGCATTCGATGAACATCGATCCTCCGCGCCGGCATTGTAGCCGGGAGGAGAGGGAAGACAATGCCGATCTACGAATACGAATGCCTCGACTGCGGGCACGTCAGCAGCTTCCAGGAAAAAATGTTCGAGCGCCCGCGCCTGTTCGGCCCCAAGCGCCGCTGCGAAAAATGCCGCGGCAAGAAGCTGCACAAGATCGTCAGCCGCTTCGGCGTGAGCGTCGAGCGCACGCAGACCGAAATGATGAACGAGCTGAAGTCGATGGGCAACGTGCAGTTCACGCCGCCGCCGCCCAAACCGTCGTGGGGCGACGGCCCGCCGCCCGGCGGCTGCCCCTACGAAAAACAGTTCCAGGACGAGCAGTCGAAGAAAGACAAAGACGAGCGCGACCGCAAGGCGAAAGAGCCGATTGTGGTCGGGTAGGTGAGGCTGAAAGGCTGGAAGGCTGAAAGGCTGGAAGGCTGGAAGACGGGGAGGTCGAGGCTCCCACTCGCTCCATAGGCGCTAACTTTTGTGCGAACGGTTATCTTTTTCTGTCATCCCGACCGGAGCGTACGCGCGGAGCGAAACGTAGTGAAGCGGAGTGCGGAAGCGTAGTGGAGGGATCGCTCTCTTCAGATTGTTTTTATTCCTCTTGTTGTTGTCGCCGCAGAACGAAACGGGAAGAGAGTGGAAGGGATTTCTCCGCTCGTCCCTCGGATGCACTCGGGGCTCGGTCGGAATGACATCCTCATCGCGTCGATGACATAAGTTAACGCCTCTACCCTCTCGCGCTCACAGTCTTTCAGTCTGTTTTTTTCATTTATCATTGACACTTCGCTAAGCGAATGGGTAGGGTTAGGCAACGTCGATATTTCGCGGCGTGGAACCTGGTGGGTTGATGCGCAAGACTCGGCTGGTTTTTCCGCTGGTGGTGGTGCTGTTGCTGGCGGCCGCGCCCGCGTGGGCGCAGCGGGCCGGGCGAGTCAGCGTCGCCGCCGACGTGGGCGTGATCTGGCCGCGCTTCGACCGCCCCGACGTCGCCCGCTTCCATACGGTCCCCGATCTGATTTACGGCGGACATTTCGCGTACGGCGTGAGCGATCACGTGGGCCTGCAGTTCGGCCTCACGCGCTGCCAGCAGAACGTCGACGTCGGCGGCCACGAACCCAACGCGATGGTCATTCAGGAATTCTACGGCCTGTTCAACTGGAACATCCCGTTGGGCGTGCTGCAGCCTTATGTTTTGCTTGGCCTCGGTTACTACATGATCGGCCTCGACCCGCCGCTGGCCGACGAAAACGATTTCGGTTTGATTTTCGGCGTGGGCGTGGACGCGCTGCTGACCGACAGCATCTCGTTCGGCGTCGTCGCGCGCTACGATTACCTGTTCGCGCACGAATTCGATTACGCCCGCACCGTCATCGGCCTGGCCAACGTGGCCTTCGCTTTCTAGGAGGCGCGACCTGCGACGCATCATCGCCCTGCTGGTTTTGCTCGCGGTCCTCGCCGCGGCCGCGCCCGCCGGGGCGAAGGACTTCAAATTCAATACCGCGCCCGAAGCCGGCTACACCTGGTTCTTCGCGTACGACACGCGGGCCTCGCACGTCAAGATCAATCCGGCGTTGTGCTACGGCGGCACGCTGTTTCAGATCGTCGACTTCAACTGGTCGCGCAACATGATGTTCGAGTTGAACTACCTGTTCGCGCAGGCCAAGGGCGAGCAGTTCAACTGGACGCCGATCGGCGGCAACAACGGCTTCGTGATGGACTGGCACTCGGCGGCCGCGAACGTCGGTTACATGTTCGAGGGCCGGCGCCTGCACCCGTACTTGTCGGGCGGCCTGGGGGCCGTGCTCATTGCTTACGCCGATCGCGCGGGCGTGAATCTCAACGACACGGAATTCACCCTCAACCTCGGCGGCGGCGTCGATTACACCCTCTGGGAAACCGGCCGCGCCGGGCTGACCCGACTGGACCTCGGCCTGCGCATTCGTTATTATTACAGTCCGATGGAGACGGCGATCATGAACGTCGCGCTCAACGCCGTCTCGATGACGTTGCGGCTGAATTTGCGGTGGTGACATGCGACGCTTGATTTTTGCGGCGGCTGTTTTGTGTGCGCTGGCGTTCGCCATCCCGGCTGAGGCGCTGGAGGAAGGCGAGTTCGCGCTGGCGCCGCAACTGGGCATGGTCACGCTGCCGGGTCGGCTGGGCGGACTGTTCGCCGCGGACTTCGGCTACGGCGCCGGGGTGGCGTACGGCATCTGCAACCTGGTCGGGCTCGAGGCCGACACGATCTACAGCGTGCACCAGGAACTGAAGCGGAGCCGGACCGGCGAGCTGACGCTGGTGCATTTCGTCGCCGGGCTCGGGCCGCGCTTCAACTGGCAGAATCAATACGGCGTGCTCTACGTCGGACCCGAACTGGCGATGAGCTTTTTGAAGTACCGCGCGCGGTGGATGGTCGGCGACGACGCGAGGCGCGACAACCACGGCGCCCACGGCTATGGCGGCATGTTGTCGCTGGGCGGCGACTTCTTCCTCGCCGATTCGTTCACCATGGGACTTTCCTTCCGCTTCGGCGGCTTCGACACCAACCTCGTCTACAGCCACCTCAACGAAGACCGCGGCAAAGCCGGCTTTTATGCTTTCGTCGCCGGGCTGTTGCGACTCACGCTGCTGTACTGATACTCGGAAATGGAGCGGCAGGAAGCGTCGCCTCGCTCCGGGGCTTTATATTATTATGTTGAAAACGTACCCAGGGCTACCCCCCTGGGCTATTGATTATCACGGCGGTTAGGTGGCGCTGGCACGCGAAGCTTGCCAGTGCTTGCACCGAAGTAGCATTGGCAGACTTCGCTACGTGTGGCGGCGCCACACAAAATGGGCGAATGCAATTCGCCCCTACGCACCTTGGCAAACTTTGCTATTGAATGGGCGAGGGTAGCGCTGGCGCGCGAAGCTTGCCAGTGCTTTCCCCAAGCCAGCACTGGCAAACTTCGCTTCGCTCCGTGTGCCAGTGCCACCCAAGGCGGCGCCGTACGTCCGTAATTTTTCACTCTTCATTTTTCACTTGCCGCTTCCGGCCCCTGCCACATTGAGGCCAACGTCTGCGCGGCGCGTTCGGCGGTGGGGTAGATCGGCAAAAACGAGCCGTAGGCTTCGGTGACGAACTCGACGAAACGCGGATACCCGACGTGCGAAAGGAGGATCGGCATGCGGCCGGCGGCGGCGCGCAGCACGGCGGGGTCGCCGAGCAGCCCCTCGATCGCGTCCGGGCCGGTGAACAACTCGCGGACCGAGCCCCACGGAATAGCGATGTGCAGCAGCAGCGCGTCGACCTGCGGGTCGTCGAGCACCGCGGCGATCGCGTCGCGATAGATGCCCGACGGGCCGAGGTCGAGCGGATTGCCGATCGTCATCCACGACGGCGCGATGGCTCGCACGCGCGCGATCGTCTCGGGCGCGAAGCGGGCGAGCTCGAGGCCGTGTTCGGTGATCGCGTCGGTCGCCAAAATGCCCTGGCTGCCGGAGGTGGTGATCATCGCGACGCGTGGGCCGCGCGGGGCCGGGCAGGCGTCAAAGGCGCGCGCCAGGTCGGTCAGATGCTCGAGCGACCGCGCCCGGATGCCGCCCGCCTGCCGCAGCGCGCCCTCGAACACGGCGTCGGAGCCGGCGAGGCTCGCCGTGTGGCTGCCGACCGCGTGCGCGCCCGGGCCGGTGCGTCCGCCCTTGAGCACGACCACCGGCTTGCCGTGGCGGCGACAGGCGGCGACCGCGTCGAGAAAACGGCGGCCGTCGGCCACGCCTTCGAGATACATCGCCACCACGCGGGTCGCCGGGTCGTCGGCCAGAAAATTCAAAAAGTCGGCTTCGTCGAGATCGCAACGATTGCCGAGCGTGATCGCCTTCGACATGCGCAGGCCGTGGCTCGGGGCCCAGTCGAGCAGGATGCTGCCGAAGACGCCGCTCTGGGCGATGAGCGCGACGCCGCCGGGCCGCAGACTTTCTTCGAGCACTTCGGTCGAGGCGAAGCGGGTCGTCGTGTCGACCACGCCCACGCAATTCGGGCCGAGCACGCGCACGCCGCAGCGCCGCGCGCGATCGACGACCTCGCGCTGCAGCGCCGCGCCGTCCGGGCCGGTCTCGGCGAAGCCCGCGCTTTC
This sequence comes from Deltaproteobacteria bacterium, assembly GCA_003170555.1. Taxonomy (GTDB): domain Bacteria; phylum Lernaellota; class Lernaellaia; order Lernaellales; family Lernaellaceae; genus FEN-1099. The sequence continues at coordinate 3,550 of PMZC01000187.1, read as the reverse complement.
GAGAATGACGAAGGGGCAGCCGATTTCGGCCAGCTCGTCGATCGCGTCGGGAACCGCCGGGGCCGGAATGGCGATGATGGCCAGATCGAACGGTCCGTCGCCGGCCGCGGCGGCGATGCCGGTGTGCGTCGCGCGCCCGAAAACCGCGCGTCCCGAGGGGTTGACCATCGTCAGCCGGTCGGCGAAGCCGTGCTCAAGCAGATAACGCGCAATGCCCGCCGAAAACAACACGCGGTCGCTCGCGCCCACCAGCAGGATGCGCGAGGGGTTGAAGAGGTTGTACAAGTTCAAATCAGTCATGGTGGACAAAGATATCGGGTCTAGGGTCTTGGGTCTAGGGTCTAGGGGAAGCGGCAAGTGAAAAGTGAAAAATGAAAAGTGAAAAATTACGGACGGCGAAGCGGACGATCTTTATTCCGTATTCCGCGTTGGCGTATTTCAACGGCGTGCGAGGCCCAAGGCCCAAGACCCTCGCTAACACCCGCACCCGCTGTTGCCGCTCGAATCGTCGCCGGTCGACGCATCGTCGTCGGACGTCGCATCGTCATCGCCGCCGGCGTCGTCGTCGTTCGCTGCGTCGTCATCCGGCGTCGCGTCATCGTCGGGCGCGACGTCATCGTCGGTCGCGGTGTCGTCATCGGGCGTCGCGTCGTCATCGGGCGCCGTGTCATCATCCGCCTCGGTCACGTTGATGTAGCCCCAACTGACTTTCGTGTTCGAACCGCCCGGTCCGGTGACCGTGAGCCGCACGGTGTACTTGCCGACCTTGTTGTAGATGTGCACCGGATTCTGCTCGGTCGAGTTGGTCCAGTCGCCGAACTGCCAGAAGTAGTCGGTCACCACGCCGGTCGACTGGTCGGTGAACTGGACCTGCAGCGGCATCGGCCCGGTGAGCGGGTCGCCGGTGAAGTCGGCCACCGGCGGCAGCTCGACCACCTGGATATAATCCGTGCGCGTCACCGTGGCCGTGTCGCCGCCCTTGTGCACGGTCAACATCACGGTGTACGTGCCGATGTCCTGGTAGGTGTTCATGGGATTCTGCTCGTGCGAAGTATTGCCGTCGCCGAAGTCCCAATCCCAACCCGTCGGGCTGCCGGTGGATTGATCGGTGAACTGCACCGGCAGCGGATGGCCGCCGGTGGTCGGGTCGCCGCTGAAGCTGGCGACGAACATCGCCGTGCCGACCGCGTCGAGGTGATAGCCGTTGCTCGCGCTCGTCGCGTTCCGCAGTTCATCGCTGGTGTCTTGAATCTTCACGTAGCGCACGCTGGTCAGGCCCGTGCCCTGCAAGTCGAAGGCCTTGGTGCCCGAGCCCGTGCCGATTGACGTCCACGGTCCGTTCCAGGTGTTGCTGCCGTAAAGGGCGAACGGATTGCCGCTGCCCGAGTCATAGACCACGAGGTCGTCGCCGGCGCCGTTGGCGATGCCGCCGGGGCCGAGGTCGATCACGATATAGCCGCCGCTGCCCAGCGCGACATAGTCGGCGTCGGGCGCGCCGAGCGCCTTGAACGCCAGCGTGCTTTCGTAATCGCCGACCGGATTGAACGCGGTCAGCACGCGGAACCCGAACGTCGTCGGGCTGGCGGACTTCGTCAACTGCACGTCGATATTGGTGGGCGCGCCGGAGGTGATGGTGAAATCCTGTTCGTAAGGGTCGTAGCCGTTAGCCGTGACCTTGAGATGGTAGCTGCCCGGCCGCAGGTACTTGTGGTAATCGCCGACGTCCGAATCGGTGTACGTATACCACTTGTTGTCGACCAGAATATCCGCCGCCACCGGATCGCCGGTGTCGTTGTCGGTCACCATGCCGTGCAAGCCGTTGCCCATTTCCTGCAACGTCCAGACCAGGGCGGGGAAATGATGCTGCGCGATCCCGTACGCGGTGGCCCAATCGCATTCCTTGTCGTAGCTCGTCTCGGTGGTGAAACCCAGGGCGCCCTGGTTGCCGTAGATGCTGTCGGAGGCCGTGCCCCAGCACTGGTACAGGCCCGGATCGACCTGGTAGTAGTCGGTGAACAGCGGATCCTGGCAATGGTTCGGGTAGACATACTGCGAGCCGACCCAATCCATCTCCGGTTGGTCCGGCCCGAACTGGGTCGTGTAGCCCCACGCGTAAATAAAGATCACGTCGCCGCTGTGGCCGGAGAACTCCGCCTCAAACGGTTGGCTGCGCGCGAGCACGCCGCCCTGGGCCTGCGTTTCCGGTTCGCTGAAGGGGCCCGAACCCGCGGCATACTCGAAGGCGCCGTTCCACATGAAGCCGAAGTTGCGGTTCAGATCGATGCCGTCGTCGTTGTAACGGCTGCGGCCGTACCCGCTGGTCTGGTTGCCGTCGGGGTTGGAGAGCGGAATGATGTACATCTCCCGGCTGTTGATCAGGTTGGTGATCGTCGGGTCCGTGCCGTACTGCGTGACCATCTGCTGAACGAAATAAGCCATGATGATGTAGCCGGCGATCTCGTCACCGTGGATATTGTACTCGAAGTACACGGCCGGCTGGGCCTCGTTGACGCCGACGTTGTCGGAAATTTTAATCAGGTACATGTTGCGGCCGCTCACGGTTTGGCCGACCACCTCCATCGACATGATATCCGAGTGCGCGGTCTGGAGATCGTTGTAGAACGTCTCCAACTCCGGATAGGTCAGGAAGTGGTCGAGCGTGACGTCGCCCGCCGTCTTTTTGGGCGGATGCGCGCGCAGGTCGGCGGCGCGGGCGCGCGACCAGGTGTCGAGATCGTCGATGAGCACCTCGACCTCGAAGCCGGCGGCGATAACGTCGTCAATGCCCTGGCGATAGCCGATGATGCGCACGTGGTCGGCGCCGTCGAAATCCTCCATGCGCACGTCATAGGTGAGCAGGCGCGCGAGCGTGTCGGCGTCGGGAACATAAACCCTGGCCACCGTCTTCACCGGATCGGCGAAAACCGGCGCGGCCAGCAAAAATGACACCACCAAAGCAAGCAGGATGAAACGACGCATGATGGTCCTCCGCGTAGAACTGCGACGGCGCATTGTAAAATCTTTTTGCGAAAAGGAAAGAGCCGCGCGCGAACGAAAAATGAAAAATTTACGCCGCACGTTCGCTTTTCCTAGTCATTGTTTCCTACCCGCGGCCACTTGATTTCGTTTCAGACTCGGTGACATACTTCTCAATATAGGAATTATTTTTACCCAATCCGCGGGAGGAAGAGGCATGAAGCCGTGGTCGTTCGTGTTGTGGGCGATTCTATGTTCGGCGCTGTGCGTTGGCTGCCACGCCGATTCGTCCGACGACGATTCCTCCGACGACGATACCGGCGATGACGACGTAGTCGACGACGATGCAGACGACGACTCGCAAACCGATGACGACTCACAAACCGATGACGACATCATCTTTGACGACGACACCGGCCCGGCGCAATGGTGTCGGAGTATCGGGACGCTCCCGCCTGATCCTGATTGGACCTGGACGACTCGGGTCATGGGACGGGTAAGCGAGGGCGATTTCGAGTCGTGGTTGGCGTACGTTGGCGACACGCTGTGGGTGTATTGGTGGCAATGGGATGAG
>PMZC01000094.1 GCA_003170555.1 Deltaproteobacteria bacterium | reverse complement strand
GCCGCACGGTGCTCTACGTGGGCCGGCTCGAATTTCGCAAGGGCGTCGTCGACCTGCTGCACGCCGCGAGTCTGGTGGGCGAGAAAGTTCCCGACGCGCGCTTCCTATTCGTCGGCGGCGACACGACCACCGCGCCGGGCGGCGGTTCGATGCGCGAGTATCTCACGGCGACGATGCCGGCGGGCGCGGCCGGCCGCGTCGAATTCGTGGACAACTGCCCGGCCGACCGGCTCTTCGGCTACTACCGCGAGGCGGCGTTCTGCGCGTTCCCGTCCATCTTCGAGAATTTCCCGAACGTGTGTCTGGAAGCGATGGCCGCCGGACGCACCGCGGTCGTCGGCGCCGATTCCGGCATGGTCGAAATGATGGGCGAGACCGGCGTGGTCGTCCCGCCGGAGAACCCGCGCGCGCTGGCGGACGCGATCGTCGCGTTGCTCGATGATCCGCCGCGCGCCGCCGCGCTGGGCCTCGCCGCGTACCACCGGGTGCGCGAGGTTTTCGATCCGGCGCGTCAGGCGCAAGCGCGGGTGGAATTTTACCAGTCGGTGCTCGCGCGGACCGGGCCGTCGGTTTCGCTCGAGCAGCGGCTGGCGCGCGTGGCGCCGTCGGTGTGGCGCGAAACGGCGCCGGAGCAAGCGCGCGCGCTGCGCATTCTCTTCAGCGGCCGCGACGATTACGCCGGCCCGTACAACGCCGCGGTCGAACGCCTGATTCGCGCGGTCACGCCGTCGCTGGGCGCGCGAACCACGGTGCGCGTCGCGCTCTACGGCGCGGGCCAGCACACGCACAAGATTTTGCCGTTCCGTAAAGAACTCGAAGGCAAAGGCATTGTTCTGACGCTGGTGCTCGACGACGACCCGGCGCGCCATGGCCAGTCGCTCGACGGTCTGCCGATCCGCCCGCCGCAAGAAGCGCTTACCGCGCCGATCGACCTGGTGGCGCTTTCGTCCGACGCGATGGAGCCGTTGCTCTGGCGGCGCAGCCGCTTTTTGCGCGACGCCGGCGTCACGGTCGTGCGGCTGTATTCACACTATCGGGACTGAGCGTTACTGCGCGTCGCGCGCGCAGCGAAAGCCGATGTGCGGGTAGCCGTCCGAGGCGAAGAATTGCCGGGTGGACGAGCGCAGCACGGGCAAATCGTTGTGCCAGCTTCCGCCGCGCACGACGTGCATATGCGGCGGCGCGTCCGGCGGGTCTTCGCACCATTCCCACACGTTGCCCGACAAATCGCAGAAATTGAATGGGTTGCGCGGAAAACTGCAGTACGGCGCGGTGCCGACGAAGCCGTCGCGGTAGCCGGGAATCGGCGCCAGGCTCAAGTGCTTGTTGCGCAGGCTTTCGTCGGAATAGTTGCCGACCGGCGAAGTCGGCGGACCGTTACCCCACGGATAGATGTTGTTCGCCATGCCGCCGCGCAGCGCGAACTCGAACTCGTCTTCGCGCGGCAGGCGCTTGCCCACCCACGCGCAATATTTCTTCGCGTTGAAGTAGTTGATGCCGTTGGCCGGATGGTGGCGGCGCTGCGGGTTGCGCGAGTTGTAGGCGAAGCCCGAGGGATCCATGCCGCTCAGATCGGTCACCTGCACCTGCGGACATACGCCGGCGTCGATGCATTGGTCATATTGCGCCGCCGTGACCTCGTGCTCGTCGAGCCAAAACGGCTTGACGCGCACCTTGTGCGAAGGCGGCTCGGCCGGCTCGCAGGCTTCGTCCGCCGGCAGGCAGCCCATCATGAACTCGCCCCCGCGCACCAACAGCAACTTGGTGACGCCCACCGGCGCCGGGGCGGTCGTCGACGTCGCCGGCGAGGGCGGACTGACTGAAGGACGGGGCGTCGGCGGCGGCGGCGCGGTCGCGTGGCGGCAGGCGCCGAGCGCAAACATCAGGCAAAGGAAAGCTGCGCGAATCAGAACACGCGTCATCGAGCACCCGCGGTTCGCGTTGGCGAAAATAGAGGGGCGGGTTGGAAGCCCGCCCCGTCAGATGAAGCAGGGGCGACGGTCGAATCGCCCCGCCGTTGTTCCGTGATCAACAGCCGCAGCCGCCGTTGTCGCCGCTGCTGTCGTCGCCGCCGTGATTCGTGGCGTCGTCGTCGCCGGCCGCGGCGTCGTCGTCGCCGGTCGCGTCGTCATCGGGCGCCGCATCGTCATCGGTCACCGTATCGTCATCGCCGCCGGTTTTCGTCACGGTGATGGTGACGGTGTCGCTGGCGGATTCCGGATACGAGTCGGTGACGGTCAATTCGAAGATATACCGTTCGGCCTGCGTGGCGGTGAAGGTCGGCTGCGCCTGGTCGGCGCCGTTGAGCTGCACGGGCGGTCCGCCGGTCTGCTTCCACGCGTAAGTCAGCGTGTCGCCGTCCGGATCGTACGAAGCCGAACCATCGAGCATGATCACCACGTTCGGCGGCGCGGTGCGATCGGGACCCGCCTCGGCGATCGGCGCCAGGTTCTGCTGCGTGTATTTGAAGATGCTCAGATCGAAACCCGCCTCGTAGACGATTTTGTCGGTCGCCCAATCGAAGCTGATGATCGGGTGGCCCCAAGGCAGCAGGTTTTTGTCCAGGCGCCAGGTTTCGCCGCTGTCCACCGTGTAAAACAACAGCGACTTGTAGATCAGCCCGGACACGCCGGTGGCGCCGCCGAGGAAGCCGGTCTGACCGGTGGGGTTGAAGGTCAGCGCGCTGAGGCCGAAGCCCTGGCCGTTCAGTTGGCCGAGCGGAATGCGGTCGGTGTAGTCGGCCCAGGTGCTGCCGCCGTCGAAGGTCTTGTACAGCTTGAAGCCGGGGTAGACATTCGGGCGCGGCTCGGTGAACAACCAGCCGATGTTTTCATCGACCATGTGCAGCGTGAGGAAGCCCTCGTTCGGATTGGAATACAACAGCTCCCACGTCTGACCGCCGTCGGTGGTGTGATAGAGCTTGCCGTTCAGGCCCTTGAGATCGTTCGGATGGGACGCGCGGTATTCCATGCGATACACCGGATCGTGGAGGTAGCGGTAGCGATTCAGCGCGTCGAGATAAAGCTGCATCCCTTCGTCCGCCGTACCTTCCTTGAGCTGCTCTTGCTCGGGTTCGGCTTCGCCCGAGATGATGTAACCATTGTTCGCCGTGGTGAAGTACACGCCGTTGAGCGGCATGTTTTTCTCCGGCAAGGTGGTGAGGTTCTCCCACGTTGCGCCGCCGTCGAAACTGCGCATGAACAAGTCGGGACCGCCGACGATGTAGCCGACCGGCGGATCATCCTGGCTGAAAGACATGCCGACCGGCGCTTTCAGGATGTTCATCGGCGCGGTCGCGGTGTGGATGGTCGCTCCGTGGTTGTCGGTCCAGTAGATGATCGGCGACATGGTGAACAAGCAAACGAACATGCAGACGATATCGTTGGCGTGCAGTTTTTCGATGCACTGGTCCAACGGGCCCATGCCGACCATCACCGCGGTGTCGGGGCCGAATGATTTGGCGAGCAACATGAACTGAAAGAGCCTCAGCGCGTCGCACGCGGCCCCGCCGCCGGCGTGGCCGGAGATCATGGCGTCAAACGAAACGCCGCCGTCCGAACTGGTCCAACCCGATTCCATATCCATCGCGCCGGTCTGCGCCATGCCGACGGTGTATAGATCTTGCTCGCTGCCGACGCCGATCGACAAGAACGACGTGTTGCTCAAACCGGGCGGCAGACCGGGCGCGCCGTCATAAACGTCTTCCCACGTCCCGTATTCGGCCAGCGCGCTGGTCGTCCCGAGCAGCACCACCGCCAGCAACGTGGTCCAAAAAACGATGCTCCTCATTTTCGACCCCTTTCTCGTTGGTCAAAAACTGTAGATCAACGAAAGCGTATACGCTCCGCCGTAAGCCGCATTGCGTCCGTACGCAGTATACTGCGAGAGCAGCGCCGCGCCTAGATTCTGGGTGAACTGCAGCCCGAGTTCAATGGTCAGCAAACCCAACGCATAGTCCGGTCCGTGCATGAAATCGCGCGCCACCGCGTCCTTCTCCTGGTTGCGCGCCGACGCGTAGCCGTCCAGCCCCACGCCGCCGAAAACGATGCTGTAGTTGAAGTTGATGCTGCCGCCGTAGCGCCAGATGTCGGCCGGTTCGCCGAAACGCACGCGGTAACCGCCGAACAGATTGAAGGTGAAGAAGGAGGCGCGCGCGGCCGTCAGCAGCCGCGATTCGAGATCGATCTGGCCGTCGCCGGCCGGCAGGGTGGCGTTGCGGTCATAGAACATGGGGAACTTCCCCAGCAGGGTCACGGCGATCGCCGCGCGCTGTCCGCCGGCGAGCTTGACCGTGCCTTCCGCGGTGAGGTCGCTGATCGCGAAGCTCGTGTGTTCGTCGAAGTCGTTGCTCAGATACTGCCAGCGGCCCGGCAGCAACAGATGAAATTCAAAGTTGTCGGTGACGCCGGCGTCGAGCGAGACGAAGCCGGTGATGTCGCGGTAGTAAAGGTTGGCGCCCCCGCGGGTGACGTGGCCGTTTTCGTTGAAGGTGTGATAGGCGTTGAAGTACTGCGCGCCGAACATGCCGACGAATTCGCCCTCGGGCAAGGTGAACGCGCCCGCCCGCGCCCCCGAAGCCGTGGCGAGCAGCAACACGATGATCAAACAAAGCTGCACCGACCGCCGCAACATAATACCACCCGTTTTGGTTGAACCGGACTTTCCAAACCTATACAACGAGCGGGAACCGAAATGCAACCCCTTTTACGCACCGCGTCATCGGCCGACGGCGCGCGAACGGTCGCCGAGCCGGTAAGAGAGCTGAGCATAAACATTCGGTTCACCCCGACGGACGAAAAGCCGTTGCGGCCGAGCCCACGCAGTGGGCGACAGTTCGGTAGCCAGGGACGTAAGTCCCTGGAATCGGACCGTCGCCGACGACGAGCCCCGGAACGGGGCGGCAGATTTTTCTCGTTCGACAGATCGTCTGCCGCCCGTTTCACGGGCTGGCCGCACGGAAATCCCGGGTTGTGGGTTTCCATCTCCTGAGCAGCGCGTTCGCCGCGGCTTCACGTCGAGCCATGAGTCGGAATAATTTCTCAACCGCGAATTTGCGCGAACAAACGCTAATCGGTCCGGATTCGCGTTCATTCGCGTCGATTCGCGGTTTCCACTCTTCATGATTCTTAGGCCTGATCCGGGCGCTGACGCGCCTGGCTACCGAACTGCCGCCCGCATCGCGGGCTCGCGGCACGGGAATCCCGGTTGGTGGATTTCCATTTTCTAGGCGGACGAAGCTGGGCGGATGCTCAGGCGCCGCGAACTCAGGACAGGCTATCGAGAATCAGCGTCTTGGACCGTAAGTAAGATAATAAAAGGGGGATGGGAGGGCGGGATGGGGATGACCAAGAGAAGTTCGTTCGGAAAACTTGGTTAAGGCAGTACCTTTTCGCAGCGTCATACCTCATGGCCAGCAGGCCGTACTCTGGGCATCCCCATCCGCTGGCCCCATTATGTATCGCCAAGAACGCAAAAGCAAGCGAAAAAAATCAGCGTTTTTATTTAGTTTCATGGTCGTCGATCCCTCGATCAAAGCCCCCCAAAACCCGCGTTTTCCAGCCAGTTCGCCAAAGCCGCTCCGGCCAGCGAATGGCCCAGAACGTCGGGGTGGCAGTCATCTTTGTAGGCGTACAGCCCTTTCGCGTCGGCCTGGGGCAGGAAGACGTCGTACAGATCGAGGTGCGGAATCCGCCGCGCTTCCAACATACCGTCGATGATCAGCGAGAGGTGCGGATCGCGTTCCGCAAGCTCGTGGCGATAGGGCAGGACCAGGACCATCAGCTTTGCGTCGAGGCGGGTCTGGCAAAAGCGGGACATCGCCGCGAGCCGTTCGCTGAGATGTTCCCGCGCGCTGGGCCGGGCGAAGTCGCGCTCGAGATGCTTTTTCACGTCTTCCGTGTATCGCTGGTTCATCATGCTCGGGTTTGATTTCCACCGCAGCTCCAGCCAGGCCGCACGCAGCAGCGCCACGGCGTAACTCTTGCCGAGATCGAGGCGGTAGCGGTCGACGAACAACGGCCACCGTTCATCCTTCTCGTTTCTCGCTTCCAGCATTTGTTTCTGGTAGTCGTCATCCGGTGACGCGGGTTCGATGTCGTTCAGACATAAGCCGATCACCACGATGCGCGGGGCGAGCGCCGGCCCGAGGTTGGTGAGCACCGTTTCGTATCGATCGATGTTGAAACCGTTCACGCCGCAATTGCACGTCTCGATGCAGCGGCCGCGTTCGCGCAACATCCGCGCGGCGACCTCGGCGAAACGCTGCTCCTTGAAGACGGGCGCGCCGAAGGTGATCGAATCGCCGATCACCATCACGCGCGGACACGCCGGATCGGGCCGGGGTTTCCATTCGTCGTCGCGAAACCCTTGGCTGTTGATCGCGATCGGGATCTGATGATAGCGGCGCGCCGGAAAGAACCCGCGGAACCCCGCGCGGTATTTATGGCCCAACACCGAATCGGGCACGATCAAGTCGGGCGGGTAGCCGTAATACGCCGGGCGCACCGCCGGCGGATCAATCGCGCGCACGGCGATTTCCGCGGCCAGCAAAATCACGACCAACGTCGCAACAAAGAAGGCGACCTTCTTCGCTTTGGTCAGTCGCGGCGACAAATCCGGCAAAGTGTTCTCCGGCGTTACGCCGCCAGCAGCTTGCGGCACGCCTCGACGGCGCGGTCGATGTCCGCCTCGTTGACGTCGAGGTGGGTGACGGCGCGAAGCACGCCCTCGCCGAACGCGCTCAGCAGCACGCTTTTTTCGGCCAACAGCGCCAGCAGTTCGGTCGCCGAGTAGCGGCTGGTTTCCTTCACGCGGATGATCACGATGTTCGTTTCGGTTTCCTGCGGACGCACGTCGAGGCCGGGCAGATCGAACAGGCCCTCGGCCAGCCGGCGCGCGTTGGCGTGATCTTCCGCCAGGCGCGGGATATGGTTCTGCAGCGCGTAGATGCCCGCCGCGGCTAAAATGCCGACCTGCCGCATTCCGCCGCCCATGCGCTTGCGGATCCAGCGGGCGCGCTCGATGAATTCGACCGGTCCCGCCAGCATTGAGCCGATCGGCGCGCCGAGTCCTTTCGACAGGCAGATGTTCACCGAATCGACCAGCGAGGTCCACTCGGTCACCGGGATGCCGCGCGCGATGGCCGCGTTGAAGAGCCGCGCGCCGTCGAGATGCAGGCGCAACTCGTGCTCGCGCGCGACGGTCGAGACGCCGCGCATCAGCTCGACGGGATAGATGCGTCCGCCGGCGCGGTTGTGCGTGTTCTCCAGGCAGACCAGGCGCGTGCGCGGTTGGTGCATGTTGATCGGCCGGATGCGCCGCCGCACCATGTCGGCGGTCAGCGCGCCGTGGTGGCCTTCCACCGCGGTGACGATCACGTGCGCGTGCACCGCCGGGCCGGATGATTCGAAGTTGTACAGGTGGCAGCCGACGTCGCAGATGATTTCGTCGCCCGGCTGCGTATGCGCCACGATCGCCGTCTGATTCGACATCGTACCGCTGGGCAGGAACAGCGCCGCTTCCATGCCGACCATTTCGGCCAACATGCGTTCGAGCTTCAGCACCGTCGGGTCATCGCCGAACACGTCGTCGCCGACCTCGGCCTCGGCGATCGCCTTGCGCATCGCGGGCCCCGGCCGCGTCACCGTGTCGGAACGCAGGTCGATCTTCCTGGACATGTGCACCTCTCGCGTCGCCCGCCAGGGGTTTCTGGTCACCAATGGTATAAAGGGTCTGGGGGCTAGGGTCTAGGGGCTAGGAAATTGCGGATTGCGGATTTCGGANNCGGATTTCGGATTGCGGATTGCGCCACGTCAAGACGAAACGAGTTAAGTTGTGGCGCGATTGCAGCCCAACTCTTCACTTTTCATTTTTCACTTTTCACTGCCGTGCCCGGCACGCTTTCACGCAGACGCCGCAAATGTCCTGCCCGATGTTGTATTTGTTTTTCATCGGTCGGGTTGTTGTAAAATTGCGGCGTGGGTATAGTTTTGAGTTTATAATTGAACCGGTAAAGAACGTTCGCGCTGGGGTCAAGAACACATTCGCCGACATCAGACAAAATGAAGGAAATTATGACGACGGAGAAAGCCAAGCGTAATCCGAATCCGAAAACGAAAACCATCGCCAAGGTTGAGACAAAACTTTTCACACTTCAGGTTTCTGTGATCAGCGGGCCCATCAAAAAGTCATTCGCGAAAAAGAACCGGGTGATCTCTCGCACGATTCAGATTCGGAGCGACCAAACCCTGACGCAGTTCCATGACGCCATCTTCGACGCATTCAACCGCTTCGACGAGCACATGTACGAGTTCCAGTTCGGCGGAAAGACAACGATGGACCCGAAGGCGAAAAGGTACGTGTTGCCGCTGGAACTGGAAGACCCATTCGGCGACAGCGCCGCCGCGGGGGTTGTTACCGAGACTACGGTCGGATCGCTCGGACTAAAAGTGGGCAGCGTGTTCGCCTATTGGTTCGACTTCGGCGACGACTGGTGGCACCAGATCAACGTCGTCGCTATCGACAACGAGATCCCGCCGGGAAAATACCCGAAGGTAATCGCCCGCGAGGGCCAGAGCCCGCCGCAGTATCCCGACGTTGACGAATAGGGAACGCCGCTTTGGTACATGCCTTGCCTCGACAAATTACGGCCAAGGGCGTTTGTGTCATACCTCATCGCCATCCGTAGCTAGCTCGCCGATGCCGACCTCGCTAGCGCGAATGTGCTGCTGAATGATTTAGGGGCGTTGACAATACTGCTGTCATAAAAATGATGGCCAGATCTATCTTGATCGATAGTGTCTCACTAATTTTTCAACCGCGACGTCTAATTTCTTTTCTTTAGCTTGGTAGACCGTAATATTGGGAGATAGCTTTTGTCAGGAGAGTAGACGCAATAGGCGCTGAAACTTTCCAAAGTCCTTGAACGGATTTGGAAACCATGTCGCCGATCCACGCGCCTACGCCCTTTCCAAACCTCGACGATTTCGCCTTTGGTTCCTTTTTTATTGCTTCCTTCAGATTTTGGATATCGTCAGGACTAATGTCTAGCGCCATTAAATATTGGCATAAGCTATCCCAATCTTCTCTTGCAACAGTTATCGTAGTTTCTTGTTTGAAATCGGTACCGCCAGCAGCGAGGTTGGCAACGTTTCCATATATATTGGTATGGAAAACGTTACCGACCTTTTCCGGCGTAAACGTTGGCGGTAACGTCCCCTCTCCTGCATCTGGAGCTGCAGACTCAATTTCAAGCACGAAGTTGAGAATTCGATTTCTAATCGTGTCTAGGATACCGACGATCATCGCCGGTGTAACCAACTGCCATGCCTGTAAAAGGTTCAAGCCATCATAGATGTTTTCGCCAACAAGAACAGCAATATTCTGCGGCCAGGGTTTCTTGAGCGGTGAGGTATCGTTCTCTGAAATCAGACTCCGAAGTTGCGCCGCGCCCTCGGGGAATACCAATTTGGAAATAAGATTATGCATTTCTTTTGGAACGCACATCGGTGGGATCGGAGCGTTTTTCATGCCACTTCCAAAAGGCCCGGAAAAGTCTCCAAACGATTGTGTGCCAATGATGCGATAATCAGGGATAGAATCTCTGGAAGGATATCCATCAAGTTCAAATTGGACCCATTTCTTGAAATCTTCATTTTTTAGACGGACGGCAAGAATTTTGCATTTCCTCAACAATGTTGCTACGTCTACCTTTGAATCGACAGCATCTTTTTGAATTTCCTGAAGCAGAGTCATGTTATTTCTCCTTCTCCTAAGTCGCGACAGAGGAAAGAAAAAGAACCTGTTCTTCTCAGAACATATTTGTTTATTTCACAGATACATCCGTTATTCAAGAGGTCTTCAGTTTTTTTTTACACGCTAGTTGCAAATAGTAATCGGTTCTCAGTCGTTGCTCGATCGCGTCTGGCGTCGTGCGTTACTCAATCCCCAAGCCTCAAGCCTCAAGCCTTGTGCCGCGGCACGCCTTCACGCACACGCCGCAGATGTCTTGCCCGATGTTGTATTTGTTTTTCATCGCGCGGATGGTCTGCCCGCAGCCTTCGCGGTCGAACGCGAGCGGGTCGTCCTTGATGTGTCGGCCGGGACAAACGCCGACGCACGCGCGGCACTTGCCGCAATCGCCGGCGCATGGTTCGCTGACCGGCAGCGGCGCGTCGGTCAGCACGGTGACCAGCCGCACGCGCGAACCGAAGCGATGATGGACGAGCAGGTTGTTGCGCCCGCGCCAGCCCAGCCCGGCGAGGGCGGCGACTTCGCGGTGGCTGATCATGCCGCGCATGTTCTGCCAGTCGAGCACCTGGCTGGCCGGCACGGGCAGGGCGCGGAACCCGTCTTCCATCAGCAGCGCGGCGACGTGGTGCGCCGCCTGATCGAGCATGATGTTGATTCGGCGATAGTGGAAAAAGTAAAGCTGCGTCGGATGATCGACGATGTCGTCCAGCACCGGGTCGGAGAGGCGCGTCGCCAGCGCGATGCCGCGGTGCAGTCCGGCCACGGCCTCCGGGCGGACGCCGTAGACCTCGCGCAGCAGCGCCGACACGTCGGCCACGCCGACATCGTGCATGCCCATGCGCCGCGCCGTCGCACGCACTCGCTCGAGCAGGTTCGTCAACGTCAGACCCCCCTCCGACTCCCCCCGTATTGCGGGGGGAGAGCCGGCGCACGCCGCCTTCCGTACTCCCCCTCCGCAAGACGGAGGGGGCTGGGGGGAGGTC
>PMZC01000393.1 GCA_003170555.1 Deltaproteobacteria bacterium | reverse complement strand
GCACAGCCGCCCCCGGCTGTGAGCAAACGCCGCCGCGGCGTCACCCGCCGCTCGCCTTTTTTCGCCCATTCCGTCGGCCGGCGCCCCGGGTCGGACGTCTGGCCGGAACGAATTCGATCTGCACCTGGTGTCCCAGCGCATGAGCGATGCGCCGCAGCATGCGCAGCGAGTAACCGGTGTACGCGCGGTTCTCCATGCGCGCGATCGCCGACTGGGTCGTGCCGAGGCGATCCGCAAGTTGTTTCTGCGACAAGCCGGCATTCGTCCGAAGTTGGAGAAGCCGAATCGCGACGTCGACCTTCCCCTTCTCTTCCTCATAGACCGCGGCGAAGGCTGGGTCTTTGAGCTGCTCGGCCACGTAGTCATCAAACGATTCAGTTCTTTTCTTCATGTTCGCCTTCTAGGAACTGTTTGAGTCGCGCTTCGGCGATCCTGATTTCATTGGGCGGCGTCTTGCCCGTTTTCTTGACGAAACCGTGCAAGAGCAGAATCCGCCGACCNNGAGGCTGTAGAACACCCGATAGATATTGCCGCCGTGTGCGACGCGCAGTTCGCGTAGTTTGCGGCTGCCCACCATGGCGCGGCTGAATGGTTCAGGCAGGAACCCCGCTTCGGCCAATCGCTGAACGACGCGGATGATCTGCGCCTTGGCTCGCGGGTCCGTCAGGTCGTCGAGGAATTCACGGACCGGAACTCGCCCCTTATCCGATATATAAAAGAACACGCGGAACATCGAAAATTCTCTCTTTCTCCTTCCCCGATTAACCTTTACCCGTGCTGCCGCACACAGCCAACACAATTCATCGCATTTTTGCTATGAGTTGTCAAGCTAAAGAATTGCGGGACGACAAGGCGCTTCGTGATTCGCCCCTACACCTCATGTCACAACCTCTCATTCACCGAGTAGAAAATCATGCGCACCGTTTTGGCGTCGGGTCGCCCGTCGAACTTCGTTTCTTGCCATCCCGCTGAAAAAATGTGGTGCGAGGCCAAAGAATTTATGTGCGACGCCAAGGCCCGGACCGACGAAGAACTGTACAACGCGATCGGGCCGGCACTGAAAACCGCTACGCCGCCGGACGCTCAAGGCTGGATTCGATCATTCGGCCGCGTTTCAACTTTTAGATGCTCTAGATGACAGGGATTGACCAAATGAATTGCAATATGGAATATTATCAATCTAGTTGTGCTGTACGTATGGCGTGTGCGGAGTCACACCTGCTTGGAGTTTTTGAACAAAGGGGAAGGCAATGATGGCTGATGACGGAAAAGGCGCTGATCTGACAAACAATAATATCGATGTTGGCAACGTCAAAAAAGAGAAAAAAGATACGCAAAAGCGTCCGGTTAAAAGAGTCCATAAAAAGAAAACAAAAAAACCGGGCAAGAGCGTGAATGCAAAAAGAGAGAAAATCGAACGACCGTATCCTCGTGTACCGCTCGAAGAGGCGATAAAAATTCCTTACGTCCTCAAAGAGAAAAATGGCGGGAATTCAATGTCGCCTGAACTAATAGCACAAGCGCTCGGAATAGCACCCGCAAGTTCTACATTCTTCTATCGAGCGGCTGCGGCACGCGATTTTGGTTTGACGACCGGCGGGCGGGACTCAGCGGAGATCGCCTTGACGCAATTCGGACGCGACTTGGTCTATGCCGCAAGCCCCGAACAAGAACACGAATTGAAAGTGAAGGCCTTTCGTACAGCAAACCTTTTCGGGCAAGTGCTGGTGCACTACAAAGGAAGCAAACTGCCCGAAATGAAATATCTAGGGAATACACTCGAAAAAGATTTCAAGCTACACCCAAAGACCCACGAGGAATTCTCGGACCTATTTGCCAAAAACTGCAAGTATCTGGGCATAGGTTCGGGCTACCAACCGACCGCTGGCGTGGGAGACGATCTTCAGAAGGGTGCCGAAAAAATTGCGCCAACGGAACCCAAATCCATCGTTACACTTGTAGAAACCAACAAGGCAAATGCGCCACGGTGCTTTGTGGTTATGCCGTTTACCGAACGCGACGAACTGCGCCCCAAGGGATTTTTTGACGAGGTTCTTAGAAGCCTAATCGTCCCAGCCGGAAAAGACGCGGGCTTCATTGTCGAGACGGCGAACCGATCGGGAAGCGACGTTATTCAGGCAACAATCGTGAATGATTTGTTGGACGCCGATTTGGTTTTGGTTGATCTAACTGAGCACAACCCCAACGTTCTCTTTGAACTTGGAATGCGAATGGCAACCGATAAGCCTGTAGCGCTAATCAGAGCAAAAGGAACGCCGCCCATTTTCGACGTAGATAATATGCTGCGGGTCTTCCAATACGATCCCAATTTGTGGCCTAGCACAATCAAGGAAGATCTTCCAAGCATGACCGAACACATTAAAGCTGCCTGGGATACACGAGAAAGCAGCCAGACATACATCAAAATTCTACGGTCGACAAAGACTAAATGAGCCCGCGGTTGAGTTTGCGAAATCGTTGGCAAGAATGAAAATAAAAATCTTGATATTAGGCTAAATAATTCGCTCGATCCCTTCATCGACGAAGCAAAACACCATCCGCACCGCTTTCGCGTCGGGGCGCAGCGCGCGCACGGCGTCGCGGTAGATTTCGCCCTGGCGGCGGTAGCGTTCGACGTAGCGCGCGAGGTTGGCGCGGGTGGCCGGGTCGGTTTTGTAGTCGAGGATAAGCAGGCCGTCGGGCGTGTCGGCGAGCAGATCGAGTTTACCGCTGTAGGCGACCCCGTGCGGATCGGTCCAGGTAAGGGGGACTTCGCGCCAGTGCGGCCGGCCGCGCACCTGCGCGAACGAAGCGAGACGCGCGAAGTTGTCGAGCCAGCGCCGGACCAGCGCGGCGTGCTCGTCGCCCAGTTCGAACTGCCGCGCGATCTGCGCCGCCGCCTCGTTCCACGCCGTCGGGTCGGCGAGGTCGATGTGCTCGACCAGTGCGTGAAAGGCGCTGCCCAGCTTGCGGCCCTCGGGGCGCGACTCGGCCGCGATCAACGGTGCATCGTGTTGGCTCGGGCTGGCGAAAACGAGCGCGGGTTCGAGATCGCTCCGGTCGCTCATCGCGCGAAGTCGCTCGCGTTCACGCAGCGTCTCGTCAACCGTCTTCTCCAAGGCGCGTTCGGAGGGCGCGGTCTGCACCATACGCGGTAAATCCCACCGCGGGGCCAGCGCGATCGGCAAATCATCGACCGCGATTTTTTCCACGCGCACGCTCCGCACGTCGCGTACGTTGAGTTGCTCGTCGAGGAAACCGGCGTCGATGAAATAGCGCAGAAAGTTTTTGCGCTCCGACAACTCGCCGTCTTTTCTGGTCGGCGGGGCGAGCAACGGCAGCACGAGGTAATCGCGCGCGCGGGTCATCGCGACGTACAGCAGCCGCTGGCGCTCGGCCGTCTCGAACGCGCTTTCGTCCTCGTCCATCGGGCGGAAATCCTCGGTCTCGACGCCCTTGGCCAGGCGCAGCGAAAGGCGGTGATCCGCGCGACGACAATGGACCCGCAATTCGCCCGGCGGTCCCTGGAACCCGGCGCCGAGTTCGGGCGCGACCACCACCGGCCAATCCAGCCCTTTTGCTTTGTGGATGGTGAGCAGCCGCACCAGATCGTCCGCCGTTTCGGTGATGACGTAATCGGCCTCGTCGCGCTCTTCCGCGTAAGCCAGCGCCCACTCGTGCGCGAAATCGCCGAAGGTCAGACCCGCCGCGTCGGCCGCGCGCGCCGCTTCGAGCGCCTTGTGCAGATTGGCCACGGCCACCTCGCCGTGCGGGAACGTGCGCGCGGTGGGCAGCGCGCCGGCGAGGTCAAGCAACCCGCGCAGCGTCGACAGGCAGCCGCGCCGATTGCGCTGCTCGTGCAATTCGCGCAGGGCGATCAGCACCGCCGACATTTCGTCGCGCGTGTCGCTCACGCCAAGATAAGAGAGCCGCGGGTCGGGCCGCGCGAAGACGTGCACCAGGAGCGCTTCGTCGGAGAAGCCGACGAGGTCGCCGCCCAGCCATTGCGAAAGCGCGAGGCTGTCGTCGGGATTTTCCAGCGCGCGCAGGCCGTGCACCAGCGCTTCGATCTCCGGCCGCCGGTAATAGCTTTTGCCGCCCTCGACACGATACGGCACGCCCTCCGCCCGCAACGCGTTTTCGAGCAGCTCGACGTACGTCGCGCGCCGGAACAGCACCGCCACATCGGCCCAACGCAGCGGCCGAATCCGCCCGGTGTCTTTGTCGGCGGTCGGCCATTGCTCGGTCACCGCGCGCTTGATCCATCGCGCGATCGCGGCCATCTCGATTTCCCGCCGCGGCTCGCCGTCGGCCGGCGCGCGATCGGCCTGCAGCAAATAGACGCCGGCCTGTTCCGGCGCGTTGGTGCGCCCGGCTTCGAGCGCGACATAATCGGGGCTCGCCGGCAGCGCCGGATCGTGATGCATCAGCGGCGCGAACACCGCGTTGACCGCGTCGATGATCGGCGGCGCGCAGCGGAAGTTGGCGCGGATCGTCAGCGGCTTGCGGCCGGCGAGCAGCAGGCGCTTCGTGCCTTCGTACACCTCGATGTCGGCGCGGCGGAAGCGGTAGATCGACTGCTTCGGGTCGCCGACCACGACCAGCTTGCCCGGTCGAAGTTTCACGTCCTCGGGCTGGTCCGCGTGCGCGCCGTCTTCACAGAGGAAGAACGCGATCTCGACCTGCAACGGATCGGTGTCCTGAAACTCGTCGATCAGCACGTGGCGGAACCGCTGTTGGAAATACGCGCGCACCTCTTTGTCTTTGCGCAGCAGCTCCGCCGCGCGCACGAGCAAATCCTGAAACCCGAGCAGACCGCGCCTGCGCTTCTCGTCGTCAAACGCGCGCGCGAACGATTGCGCCAGCGCGAACAACTTCCAGACCCAATTCGCATGACGAAGCGCGGCGAGCCAGGCGATGGACTCGCGCAGGGCCTTTCGTTTTTCCTTGTTCTCGGCCAGGAAATCTTCGCCCCACGGCTTCTTGCTGCCGACGCGCAGGTTGACGTCAGGGATCGCGGACAGCGCGGCGAAGAAGGCGTCGCGGTCGTCGAGCGGCGGCAACGCCAACACCGCTTCCGCCGCGGCGCACGAATTGACGAACGCCTTGTCGCCGGCGTCGCGGCAATTGGCGCGCGCATGATCGAGCAGCTCGCGCGCTTGTTGCTGCAAGTTTTTTCGCACCTCGGCCAGCGTGAGACAAGCGGCGGCCGGCGCGTCGAGCAGAATATCCGCATCGCCGCCGATGCGCCGCGCGAGCTTCCAGAGCCAATCCCAATCGCCCTGGCGTTCGTACATCTCGCGCTGCTCGAGATACCACTTGAGCGCGGGGTCGGGCGGCCGGCGGCGCACCTGGTCGTCGAACCACTGGTCGTAAAATTCGACCAGCAGCCGCTTCTCGGCCTCATCGTCGGGCGCGGCGGTCGGGTCGATGCGCGCCTCGACCGGCCGCTCCTTGAGCAGCGACAGCGCGAAAGCGTGCAGCGTGCTGATCGGCGCGATTTCCAAATCCGCCAGCGCCAGCGTCAGCCGCTCCGGATCGCGCGGCGGCGGGCTCGTACGCAGCGCGGCCTCGAGGCGTTCGCGGATTTTGATTTTCAATTCGCCCGCGGCTTTTTCGGTGAAGGTGATCGCCGCGATGTCGCGCAGGCGCGGCGGGTCGTGCGCGTCGGTGAGCAGCGAAAAGATGCGGTCGACCAGCAGCGTCGTCTTGCCGGTGCCGGCGCCGGCTTCGATCCACAGGTTCTCGCCGCGGCTCCGGACGGCGCGGTCGCGATCGGCCTGGTCCGGCGCGATATGCTTACTCATCGATGCGCCCCACGAGATCGACCCACGGGCAGCAGCCGGCGCGCCGGCCGCGGATGCCGAGCAAAGCGCGCGCGCGCGGGTCGCAGATCACCGTGAAGCCGCAGCTCGCGCAGTATTTGTTGCCCGCCGCGCTCGCCACGTCGGGCCGCGGCGCGAAGCGACCGCCTTCGATGCCCTCGACCGCGTCGCGCAACACGCGGCGCAGAATGCCGGCTTTCTCCTTCATGAACGCGCCGCCGATGTTGACCGCGCGCGGGTCCGGCCGGTTCTGCTCGCGATTCAAATACCAATACGCGGCGGACAGCGCCTCAAGCGACATCTCGGCGTGCGCGGCGGCGTAGGCCAGTAGATACAATGGAATCTGTAGCGTCGCGCCGCCGTTGAAATCGTCGTCGTTCAGCTTACCGCCGGTCAGCGCGCTTTTCGCCTTGCCGGTTTTGTAGTCGATCACGAACCGGTCGCCGCCGGGGCCGCGATCGACGCGATCCAACCGCCCACTCAATGTCACCGGACGGCCGTCGTCAACAATTGTCGCCGTCTGGTCAAACTCGGTCGCCTCGACGACGCGCCGCTCCGCTTCGGGCGCGGTCACTGCCACGAGCGCGCGCGCCGACTCGACGAGCCGCTCGACCTCCACCTCATCGAGCACGCCGCCGCCGGTCAGATTTTCTTGCGCCAGCCGCGCGTATTCGTCGCGCACCGCCGCCTCGATTTCCGACCTGCGCCGCGGGTCGAAGTGCGCCGCCAGGGCCTTGTGCAGCAAGCTGCCGCGCTTGTCGGACGGCAGCGAAACGATCTGTTCCGGATCGTCGGGCGACGACAGGTTCAGCAGCTTGCCGAGCAGGTAACGCCGCGGGCAGAGCAGATAGTCTTCGATGTCGGACACCGCCCACGCCTTGTCGCCGGCGAGGAAAGCACGCAGCGCGGCGCGAGCCGGGTCGGAGTCGCACAGGCCGTCGTGCTCGCCGAGTTCGTCGCGCGCCCAGCGATGCACCCACTTGGCCCACACGCGCGGAAACGTCGTCGGACGCGCGTGTTGCAGATAACGCACCGGCCCTGTCTCTTCGCTCGACGCGAGCCGCTCCATCAACGCGAGGTCGAGCTCGTCCTCGTCGAGCGCGAGCTCCGGCTCATCGGGCGCAAAACGCCCCGCCGGGAACACGCGCACCAGCGGCGCTTGCCGCGGCAGATCGTCGAACGTCAGCGCCCGGCCCGTGACGCGTTCGGCGAGCGCGAGCAAGAGATGACTGGGCAGCCGCGCTCGCCCTTCCTGGGCGTCGAGGCGCGGATAGGTGAGATAGAGCGCGCGTGTCGCCGCGCGGCCGGCCAGATCGAACAGCCGCAATTCCTCGCGCGCGCGATCGGCCCGGACCGGCAGCGCGGCCGCCCGGCCGAGGGCCGCGTTGAACGCCGCGCGTTCGTCGTCGAGCAGAAACGGGTCCTGCCGTACGGGCGAGGGGATCATCGACTCCACGCAGCCGGGGATGAACACCACGTCGAAGCGCAGACCGCGGGCGTCGACGAAATCGAGCACGGCCAGCCCCTGCGCGTCTTCGGCTTCGTCGCGCACCGCCCGGATGAACTCGCCGGCGCGCGTCTGAAACACGAGCGGCGAAAACGGCAGGCCCGCGTCGTCGAGCAAACGCAAACGGTCGAGCGACGCGAGCGCGGCGTCGAGCCATTCATCGCGGGAAATCAGCCAGCGCGCCAGCTTCGTGAACAACGTCGCCGCCGACGAGTAGCGCCGCGCCTGGGCCAGCCCGCGCAGACCCGCGAGCAACTGGGTCGCCACGGTGCGCAACTGGGCCGCGGCGGTTTTGTCTTCCAAGAGGAGGTGCACATCCTGGCTCGCCGCGAAAGCCGACAAACGCCGGTCCCAATCATCTTGCTGACGCACGCGCGCCAGGCGGCTGACGCGATCCCACCGCGGCTGCGTGCGCGCGGCGGCGGCGTCGAAATCGGGCGGCAGATGGACCGCGTGCAACAGCGCCATCACCTCGCCGCGGCGGAGGCGCGAATTCATCAGGCCCAGCAGGCGGGCCAGCGCGCGCAACGCGGCGGAGTCACGCGGCGGAGCGCCGCCGGGGACGCGGCACGGCACGTTCGCACGGCGGCAGATGTCGAGGAGCAGATCGGCGTAGACGTCCGGATGGCGCGCGAGCACGGCCATGCGGTGGTAGGGCGCGCCGGCGCGTTGCAAGCGGCGAGCTTCGCGGACGATGGCGCGCACCTCGGCGCTTTCGGTCGGGCACGACCAGACGTGCGTCGACGACGCGTCCGGCGTAAGCGGCGCGGCCGGCGGCGCGTTCAGCGCGGCGAGCAACGGCGGCGGATCGAGCACACGCGGCGCGTACAAGCGCAACTCGATCGTTGCGCCGAGCGCGTCGAGCAGACGCTGCTGCAACGGGTTGGCGTCGTAGAGGCCGATGACGTGCATCGCTCGCGCGCCGAAAATCCGGGGGAACTCGCCGGCCCGCTCGGCCGCGGCGGCAAGCAGATCCTGCGGGGTGAAATACCGCCGCATCAGTTCCGCGCGATACAGTTCGAACAGCGCGGCGACCTCACCGACTTTCCCTTCGTGCGGCGCGCCGTCGGGCCAACGCGGACAACCGGCCTCTTCGAGATCTTCGAACGTGCGCCGGAGCGCGGCCGCCAGTCCATCGTATCGCGCCAACTCGGCGAAGGGACTTTGCGGCCGCTCGGTCATCAGCCGGGCGATGAGCGCGCGCTGGTAGAGCGGGTCCGCCTCGCGCCGCTGCGCCAACGCCGGCGCGCCGCGGCCGAGCCGGTCGGCCAGGTCGCGGAAGGTGAGCAGCCAGACGCCGAGCACGCCGCCGAGCCGCCGGTGCAGCAGCGCCTGCAATTCGGCGCGCGCGAGGTGCGAGCTGACCAGCGCGACCACGGGCGAGCGATCGCCGCGCGCACGCAGTTCGGCGACCGCCGTCACAAAGGCGTCGGCGCATTCGGCGAACGAGCCGGTCATGGCGAGATTGGCGCGCATCATCAAGCCCTCACGATATCCGATTTGCGGCCCGAACTAAAAGTGGTATTCGCAGCCCATCAGCGTGCGGCCGTCCAGGGCGATCATCGACACGGACAGGCAGTTGCGTGACTTGTCGGGATAGGGCGCCTGCGTCACGCGGAAGTCGGAGGCGTAATCGCCCGAGCCCGGCGCCAGCGGCGGCGCGGTTTTGACCTCGACGCACTCGGTATAACAGATCGTGCCGATGACATAGACGTCGACGTCATCCTCGACCAGGTGATAGCCGCCGGTGATGTGAAAGACGCTTCCCTGCCGCACGTCGTCGAACGGCCCTTCCCTGGTGTTCAAGGTGAGGGAGTCGGCCGGGTCGCCGTCGATGGTGTGACATTCGCCCGGCAGCCCGCCCCCGCCTCCGCCGCCCGAGGGCGGGGTCGCTTCCAGCACGGCGTGTTTCTCGTCGGCGCCGCACGCGGCCAGCAGCAGCGCGGCGGCGAGGACGAGCAGCGCGCGCATCAGAACGCCAGGCCCTTGTCGCGGAAGACCGATTCGTACACGGCGAAGATGTGCGCGGCGCGCGCGGCGGTCGAGTATCGCGCGAGCACCTCGGCGCGGCCCGCTTCGGCCAAACGGCGCGTCAACGCCGGATCAGCGAGCAGACGCCCGATCGCTGCGGCCAACGCTTCCGGGTTGCGCGGCGGCACGACCAGGCCGAGCTCGCCGTCGCGCACCAGTTCGGTGTTGCCGCCGACCGCGGTGGTGATCACCGGCAGGCCGCAGGCCATCGCCTCGCGCAGCACGCCCGAGACGCCCTCGCCGGCGAAACTGGCGACGACCGACAAATCGCTTGCGGCGTACACGCGCTCCATGTCGCGGCGGAAGCCGGCGAAGATCACGCGGTCCGCGGCGCCGAGCTTTGTCGCCAACTCGCGCAGCGGCGACGCCTCGCCCGCGCCGGCGAAGACGTGCCACAGCTCCGGGTGCGCGGTGCGCAGCGCGGCCGCGGCGGCGAGATAATCCTCGTGGCCCTTTTGCTGCACGAGATTCGCGGCGACTACCGAAACGACCGCGTCCGCCGGCAGCCCGAGTTCGGTGCGCAGCGCGGCGCGATCTTCCGGGCGCGGACGAAAACGTTCGCCGTCCACCCCGCCGTAGATGACGACGATCTTCTCGGCCGGCACGCCGACCTCGATCATCGCGCGCTGCGAGTCCCGGCTGACCACGATGATTTTGTCGAGCCGGCGCAGGCGATACTTGTAGCGGTTGGCGCCGAGGCGAAAGTTCACGCCGCGCGTGTTCACCAGGCACGGCAGCGCGAGGCCGGGCAGCGCCAGCAGCGCCAGCGAAAGGTCGCCGCCCTTGTGGGTGTGGACGATGTCGAAGCCGGTCCGCAGCAGGCCGCGCATCCGCCGGATTTGCGCCGGGCTGTACCAGCGGTTGGTGCGCAGAAAATGGATGGGGACGCCCAGCTCGATCAGCGGCGCCAGGCCGTTGCGCTGTGGTTGGTCTTCGAGGCCCGCGCAAAACACGGCCTCGACGTGCGCGCCGGCCGCGACCAGTGCGCGCGCCAGCAGCAGCAGTTGGATGCTGCCGCCCGAGCCGATGTTCCGGTGCGAGGTGGTGAGCAGCACGCGTTTGCCGGCCAGGCCCATCCGTGCTCCGTCATTCGCCCTGGCAATGCGCGACGATCTGCCGGTAGGGAATCATGCGCAGCAGTTCGTCCAGCGTGGTCAGCTTGTGCTCGACCTTGAGCAAACCGTCGAGCGCCAGGGGCGCCAGGCCGTGCTCCATGGCCATCCGCTCGATTTCGCTGACCGGCATTTCATCCTGAATGGCGTGCTGAATCTCGTTGTCGACGACGAACAGCTCGAACAGGCCGATGCGGCCGCGGTAGCCGGTCTGGTTGCAGCGATGACAGCCGACGCCGTGAACGAACTCGAAGCCCTGCGCCCGTTTGCCGAACGGCTCGCGGATCTTTTTGTCGGGCAGATACGGCTGCGCGCAGTTGCGGCAGATGCGCCGCACCAGGCGCTGGCTGAGCACACCCAGCAGCACCGCGGCGATGACTTCGCTATCGAGGCCGAGGCTGACCAGGCGCGGCACCGCGTGCACCGCGTCGTTGGTGTGCACGGTCGAGAGCACGAGGTGGCCGGTCTGCGCGGCCTTCGCGGCGACGTCGGCCGTTTCGGCGTCGCGGATTTCGCCGATCAGCAGCACGTCGGGGTCGTGGCGCAGAAACGCGCGCGCGAGCTCGGCGAATTCGAGCTTGGGGCCGATCTGCTTCTGGCACACGCCTTCGAGGTCGTACTCGATCGGGTCTTCCGCCGAGAGAATCTTGATCGCCGGGTTGTTGATGTGCTTCAGGCTGGCGTAGAGCGTGGTCGTCTTGCCCGAGCCGGTCGGGCCCGAGTTGAGCACCATGCCCTGCGGGTTTTTGATCAGGCGCTGGAACGTGTCCAGGTCGCGGCTGGTGAAGCCGAGCAACTCAAGGTCGATGGGCGCCATTGATTTGTCCAGCACGCGCAGCACCACGTCCTCGCCGTGCGGGCCGGGGATGATCGAAACGCGGAACGGCACCTCGTACAATTTGCCGCCCTGGTTGACCGGCAGAATGAAGCGGCCGTCCTGCGGCGCGCGCTTTTCCGAGATGTCGAGCAGGGAAATGACCTTGATGCGATTGACCACCGACTCGGCGTTGGCTTTGTTCACCGCCGATTTCTGGCGATGCAGCAGGCCGTCGATCTTGACGCGCATGACCACTTCGCGCCGGAAATTTTCGAGGTGGATGTCGGTCGCGCCGCGGCGCAGGGCGTCGATCAGCAGGTCGTTGAGCATCCGCTTGATCGGCGCGTCGGTTTCGGGCGTCAGCTTGACCGCCTCGATGCCGCGCTGCTGCGTTTCGGCGGCGGCGATATTGGTGTCGTCGCCCAGCATGATTTCGCGCTCGAGCTCCTGCGGCGGGTCCTGCCGCAGCGCGTCGTCGCCGTCGGACACGACCGCGAGCCCGTAGGCGACGGTCAGCGCGTGCTGAATCTTTTCGCTGGCCACCTTGACCGACAGCACCCGCCGCCCGCGCATCACGCGGCTGATCGAGTCGAGGGTGTCGAAGCTCTGCGGGTCGGAGATGCCGACGACCACGGGCGTGTCGGCGTTGGGATCGACCTTGCCCAGGATGAGCACGTCGTGGCTCAGGCAAAACGTCTGCGGCAACAGACGCACGCTCTCCGGATCGATCTCGTACGGACCAAAGTCGAGGTCAGGATGTGCGCGAGGCATGAACCCCTCCGGGGGAATGAAAAGTGAAAAGTG
>PMZC01000109.1 GCA_003170555.1 Deltaproteobacteria bacterium | reverse complement strand
ATCGTCGAGGAGGAATGCGACGAGTCTCTTTATTGGATGGAGATTCCGGTCGACGCCGATATCGTCAAAGCGAAACGTCTTGCCGATCTAATGGCCGAAGCCCGCGAGATACTCGCCGTGACCATCGCCGCGGAAAAAACGGCCCGGCGTAAGTGAGCTTATAATCACAATCAGACAATTAGGATCGACGCCCGGCCCGCCCGGTTGGCGCCCGATGTGTTTTCAATCCGCAATCCGCANNTTCGTAAACACTTCCGGCCAGGGCGAAACGTGGTCGGCCGGCGCGACCCAGAACGTCACCGGCGCCTGGGCGCGAATCGCCTCGACCTGCGATTCGTCCAGCGCTTGATAGCTATTTTGGCCGCGCGCCGCGCCGTGCACCGCATCGCGCACCTTGGCGGCCAGCGGATCGAAGCCCAGCGCGCGCATTCGTTCCAGCCAGGTGGCGGCATACGGCCGGTTCCACAGCATGGCGCTGCCGTCTTTCCACGTCACGTACACGGGGCGCTGGGCCATCTCGCGGAAGTACGACCACTCCGGGTCCACCAGAAACACGGCGTCGGGCGACGTAGCCCGCCGCGCCCAACGAATGATGCTCAGCGACGCGCCGGGAAAGCGGGAGTTGTTGAACGGATGTCCGTGGTTCGCCAGCCGCGCCCGCGAATGCAGCGCGAGGACCACGCCGATCACCACCAGCACCAGCGCGATCGCCACGCGCGGATCGCCGCCGCGGAAGATGCGGCGCCAACCCCACGGCCATAGCCCGATCGCCAACACCACGAGCGGCAGCCACTGCGGCAGTTCGGGCGCCCAAAGCAAATACACGTGCAGGAATACGGCGAGCGGCAGAATCGCGCGGGGACCCCATTCGAGTCCGGCGCCCAGGCTGGTGACCAGCGCGATCATCACGAAGCAGCACCAGAGGTCGGTCGCTCGGCCGGCTTGGAACATCAGCAGCGACGGTGATGGCGCGACGTATGCCGCGAAACAGGCAAACGCGATCCACGCCAGCGCGACCGCGTGCCAGACCAACAAATGGCGGAAGAGGCGGCGGTTGCGCTCCCACGCCGCATACAACGCCGCCGTGCTCAACAACATCAGCCATACGAAGATCGCGATACTGCGCCGCGGCCAGAGGCGCGGATACAAGTGCTCCGGTCGCCGCGCCCACGCCACGGCGAGCCAGAGTTTGTCCGACACGCCCGCGAGCCCAAACGTCCGCGCCGAAAGAACCAGCGCCGGCGAGATCAGCAACAGCAGCGCGCCGGCCGGCGCGATCCAACGCCGCCATTCGCCGCGGTACTCGCGATCCAACAGAAAGACTGCGCCGAAGTAGGTCGCCGCGAACACGCCGTACATGCTGTTCAAGTCGAACGCGACGGCCAGCCACACCGCCCACCACAAGCGATCGCGCCGCTGAAAGGCGGCCATCGCCAGCAGGAAAAACGGAATCGACAACCCGGTCTGTTCGAAATAGTCAGTCGCGATCGTGCCGTTCGCCAGCAGTTGTTGCGGCATCAGCGCGAACCAGGCCCACGCGGCGATCTCGGCGAGCCGCGAATCGGGGAAGAACGCGCGCGCCAGGCGTCCGGCCGCGTAGAGCACGAGCAGGCGCTCCAGCAGCCAGCCGATCAGGATAATCTTATAGAGGTCAAACCAGCGCGCGAGAACCGCCACCGCGGGCCAGAGCAGCGAAGCGTAGGTGCGCCCCGTGTCGACATACGGGTCGTGCGGATACAGCTCCGGGTGAACCAGCTTTTGCACCAGCGGCAACTGGATCGGGTGGTTGCCGTAGTGCACGGCGTAGCCGCTGACGAACACCGACAGCAAGAAGAACAGCGCGAGCCACAGGCGCGACTGGTTGGCGGCCGACATCAGCGCGCCTCGCCTCGCTTGAAAAACGCGACGACCGCGGTCGCGACGAGCTTGCGGTCCAGCGCGAGCAACACGCCGACGTAGGCGACCGCGCCGATGGTCACCAGCACCGCCAACTGCGCGACGGCCGGCCACGACGCCGCACTGGTGAAGCTCAAGGCGCGTTCCGCCGCGACCAGCGCCGCCGCCATCACGGCCGAAGCGGCGAGCGGCAGCGCCATCAGACGAAAGAACGGCCCGAAGCGGAAGCCGACCAGCCACTTCATCACCAGCAGCAGCGCCGCGAACTGCACCACCATCAGCGCGCTGTAACTCCAGGCCAGCGTCGGCACGCCGACCTGCACCGTGAAATAGAAGACGACCGCGCTGACCACGGCCACGATCACGCTCTGCCAGAAGCCGAGATCGGCGCGGCCCTTGCTCATGAAGACCGAGCCGCCCACGCCGATCAGGCTCTTGCCGATGCCCATGATCGTCAACGCTTGCACCAGCCGCACCGAATCATCCCATTGCGGGCCGAAGATCACGCGCACCGCCGGCGCGGCCATCAACCCCAGGCCGACGAGCAGCGGGAAGGTGACCAGGGCGATGAGCTGCATCGTGCGTTGGTACACGTTGGTGACGCGGTCGTTTTCATCCTGGAACAGCGACATGACCGGCAGCGCGAATTGGGTCAGCACCGGGTTGATCTTGTTCAGCGGCAGCGTCGTGAGTTGATACGCGATGGTGTAGAAGCCCAGCGCTTTGACGCCGAGGAACCGGCCGATGACGAGGTAATCCATGTTGGCGGCGAGCATGTTGATCATGCGGTCGCCCGTTTGGTAAAGGCCGAAGCTCAGATAGCCGCGCAAATCGGACCAACTAAAATGCGCCCGCGGCCGCCAGCGGCGAAACCCGACCCAGCACAGCACCACGGTGCGGATCACGAAGCGCCCAAGCTGTTGCGCGATCAGCGCGTAGTAACCGGCGTGCATCAGCGCGAGCACCACGCCGAACGCGAGGCTGGCCAGCGCGCCGGCGATGTCGGCCACGGCCAGCAGCCGGAACTCCAGGTTCTTGCGCAGCAGCGCGGCGAATTGCTGCCCGGGCACCTGCACGACGAACATCAGCGAGAGGATCGCCAGCACGGTCAACACCTTCGGCTCTTTGAAATACCACGCGGCCAACGGCGTCAGCGCGAGCACGATCGCGGCGGTCAGCAGACCGGAAAGCACGTTGGCCCAGTACAGGCTGTGCAGTTGATCTTCCGTGACTTCCTTGCGTTGAATGATGGCGATGCTCAGGCCGAGGTTGGCCAGGCCGTCGAACAAGCTGATGACGGTCAACGCCATGCCGACCAGGCCGAAGTCGCGCGGGTTGAGCAAGCGGCCGAGGATGCCGAAGCCGGCGAGTTGCGC
The DNA here is from genome assembly GCA_003170555.1 of Deltaproteobacteria bacterium. Classification (GTDB taxonomy): domain Bacteria; phylum Lernaellota; class Lernaellaia; order Lernaellales; family Lernaellaceae; genus FEN-1099. Next base: position 919 of record PMZC01000109.1, on the reverse strand, counting down.
GACCATCGTGACGACCAGCGCCGACGACGACCAGAACGCCGAGTGCGCCGCGATCGCGCTGACCGGGCGATTCAATCCGTTCGGGCCGATGCTGACGGGCTGGTTTTCAGGGGGCGGATAGTCGGCTGGGCTCATCGGATGACGGCTTTCGGCAAGGCCCGGGTTAGACCGGTGTCACGCTACCTGATCCGCAATCGCGAAGTCAAGTTCCGCCCGGACTAGAAGTCGAGTTTCACGTGGGGCCGGACCAGAAGTCGACCTTCACCATGGCCTGCGCGCCTTTGTAGGTGCCGACCAGGATCGCGTAGCCGGGTGCGGTTCCAGGAGTCAACGTGGTTGAGGCGTAACCGTCGACATCGGTAGTCAGCGCGGCGGAGCCCAGCGTGCCGAGCGTGCAGGAAAGCACAACGGCCGCGGCTTGCACGCCCGCGCCGTCCGGACCGGTCACTTCGATCAGCACCGTCACCGTGCCGCCGCCGTGGATGTTGATGTTGTCCGGCGACGAGACCAGGGTCAGCGCGTAACCGTTGGCGTCAGTCACCGTCTGCATCGCCGTGGTCGCGAATTCGTCGCCACAGCCCAAAATCGCAAGAAGCAACACGCTCAAAACCGCCCACTTGCGCATGGCGCACCCCGCTTGGATTATTTCCCGTCAGTGCAAGAGCAAACCCGGCGCCAAACGAGAAGTGTGACGCGTTGCCGGAATTAACTGTTTGAAATGACTGGATTTTGTTACCTGGGCGGTCAAACGTTGAGCCGACCGTCAACCGGCATCTTCTTCCGCTTGAATCGCTTGCCACGGAATTGAATGCCGGGGACAAAGAGGAGTGCGGAGTTCGGAGTGCGGAATGCGGAGTGAAAACAGCAGTGCCACGGCGGAGCGGCGCTACGGCCGTTACTCCGCACTCCGCACTCCGCA
>PMZC01000385.1 GCA_003170555.1 Deltaproteobacteria bacterium | reverse complement strand
GCTGGCGGCGGCGGCGATGCTGCTGGCCGTGGCGGGGAATTTCGTTTTCCTCGCGCTGGATCAGTCGCGCCAATTCGAAGGGTACGACCAGGAATCGTATCAGGTCCTGCTCACACGCTTGGCGCGGCCGGCGCCGGTCAGTTTCACCGCCGGGGTGCGCGACTGGGGTTACCAATATTCGCTGTTGTATTTGCCGGTCATGCGGCTCGGTCGCTGGTGCGGGCCGGCGCGACCGCTGTTGTTCGTCATGCCGATGCTCGGGCTGGCGCTGATGCTGTNNGGCTGGCTGGCGGCGGCCGCGCTGTCGCTGAGTCCGTTCGCGTACGGGCTCGCGCGCAAGTTCGACGCGTGGACGCTGACCATGGGTCTCTACCTCGCGCTCGTGTACGCGGTGATGCGCTACGCCGCGCGTCCCACCTGGCCGCGCGCGTTGGGCGTCGGGCTGCTCGCCGCGCTCGGGTTGTCCGCCGCACACGACCCGACCTCGCTGTTGCTGACGACCGTATACACCGCGGGGCCGATTGCGTGGGCGATGGGCGTCGCGCTGACCGCGCGCGGACAGCCGGCGTGGAAGCGGGTCACCCACCTCGCGTTGATGCTCGCCGCCCCGTTCGTTTGGTACGACGTGTTCTGGCTCGGCGCCGGACTCGCGCACGGCTACGTCGGTTACTTGTCAAACGAATCGCGGATCGCGGGCGCGCAGGTCGATTGGCTCTCGTCGCTGGGCGGATACCCGGCCGCCTGCTGGCGCGAACTGCTCGGCCCGGTCGGCGCCGGCTTATTTCTGGTCGGCGGCGCGGCGTTCGCCTGGCTGCGCCGGCGGCGCGTCCATCTGGTGTGGCTGATCCTGCCGCTCGGCGCCTTGCTGGCGTTGAGCGCGATCCCGAAAAAGAACCCCTGGTACATCCTGGATGCGTTGACCCTCTTGCCGGTGCTCGCGGCGGTCGCGCTGGCCGGCGTGCTGAATCGCCTGAGCGCGCGCAAAGGTTTTATTTTGGCGGCGGTGCTGCTCGGCGCGCTGGTCACGCAGTACGTTTGCGCGCTGTTCCTGCCCCTGCCGTTCGGCCGTTGGCTGGACGACTACCACCGCCGCACGATGCAGGCGAGCGAGGACGCCGCGCCGCCGATCTTCCGCGCGCTTACGCCCCCGACGCCGCGCGCGAACGGCGCGGCGATTGATCCGCCGCGTTCCTTCAACCCAGTAGCGCCTCGCCTCGTGAGCGGCTTGACCGGCTTGACGATTCAACCTACAAAACCAAAGTCGTTGCGCGCTCCGGGGTAGGGCGGCGCGAGAAGGAGCGGCCGGGCAACCCGCGAAAACCGACATGACCGCAACTGAGCAGAGCAGCACTCACCGACTGAAGGTCGTTTTATCCGCCGGGCTCGCCGCGGCGCCGTGGGTGTTCGTGTGCGCGGCTTTTTGGTACAGCTATCGCTTCGCGCTGCAGCGTTTCGCGACGGCCGGTCCCGCGGAATTCCGCGCTTTCATCGCCAGCGTTTTGGTCGGCAATCTGCCCGATCGCACCGTCCTGACCGCGGTGGGCTGTTTCCTGATGCTGACCCTGGCCAGACTGGCGTGGCGCTCGCGCCGCAAGCTGCCGTTGCGCAGCGCATTCTGGACGACGGTCCCGTTGTTTCTGACCGCGGTGCTGTTCCCGGCGCCCGGCGTATTTCGGATCGTGCTGCTGCTCACCGTGCTGGCCTTTTTGATGACCGAGCTTCAGCAGGCATACCCGTGGACGACCGACGCCGCCGAGTCCGCGCCCGACCGTCGCCTTTGGTTGAAGCTCGGCCTGCTCGCGCTGGCGACGACGCCGTTCATCGTCGGCCAAACCACGGAGCGCCTCTGGGCGCTGTTCTTTTGGCTGGCGAGTTACGCCGTCGTTTACGCGGCGGTGGGATTTCGTCCGCGGCTTTTTGTCCGGCACGAGGGGCCGCTGCTCGCGCTGCTGCTCGCGGTCGCGCTGGCGGTCACATTGTTGCAACACGCCAGGCGACTGACCGACGTGAGCGTTCCCGCCTTGGCGCTCCTCGGCTTCGCGACGTTGAACTTCATATTGCTGCGGGCGCGGGCCAAACAACTGCGTTTTCCCAACGCCGCGACGCTGGCCGCCGTGCTGCTCGGCCTCATGGCGCTCGAAATCGTGCTGGCGCCGGTGAAGCTGGAAACGCGGGCGCTGCCGGGCAGCGAGGGCCGCAACGCGCAGCCGCTGGAGACCGCCCGGCCGGCGCCCGGCGCGCATTACCTGGCCACGCTGAAACGGGGCGTGTACAACTCGCTGCCCGCCGGGTGGTTCGTCGAGGTCGGCCGCATTCGCGGCGCGCGGCCGTCCGTCGCCAAGCCGCCGCACACGTTTCGCGTCATCACGCAGGGGTCGTCATCCACCGAAGGCGCCTTCGTGAAGCGCGACCAGGACACCTGGCCGGCGGCGCTCGAACGCAAGTTGAACGAGCTGCGTCCGCCCTACCATTGCGAAGTGATCAACGCCGGCATCGGGGGCTCCACCACCTTCGGCATGTTGCTGAACCTGAAGTACGAAATGCTCAAGTACTCGCCCGACCTGGTGATCCTCTATGTCGGCCACAACGATCAGTTGTACGCGCGCGGGCCGCTGACCGAACGCGAGATGTTCGAGCTGGCGCTGCGGTCCGATGCGTCGCTGACTTCGCTCGCCGGCGGCGGCGCGCCGTCGCCCGCGGATGCGCGGCCGAAACGCCCGTGGCTCTGGACCGGGGTCGTACGCGTGCAGGCGTTGTTGTCGCACTCGACCCTCTACCGACTCCTGCGCCGGAACGTGCTCGAAATACGCGACATCCCGGCGGTCGCCGAGTCCTTGAGCGTCAAGTTGACCAATGCCGTGACGCCGATGGAATTCGTCGACAACCTCGGCGAATTTTCCCGCCTCTGCAAACGGCATCGGATTCAACTGGCGCTGGTCGGCGAGGCGTCGCTGGTGGACCTGACGCGCTACGAATCGCTGATGGCGGAAGTGGCCGAGCGCGAGCACACGCCGTTCGTCAACACGAACGACGAACTCAACAGTTGCGTGAGCGACCCGCGCAGCATTTTCGTCGATGACGTGCACCTGACGCCGTCGGGCAACGATTGCGTGGCGGAAATCATCAAAAAGCTCCTGGTCCGCAGCCGCGTGCTGCCGGAGCGGGCGCCATGAAGAACGACGCGCGCCTCAGGCAATGGGTCGGGTGGGCGCTGCGCCTGCTGTTGGCGGTCGCCGGCGGAACGCTGCTGGCCTATATCGCCGTGTACCGCGTCTCGCCGTACTATCGCTCCACCGAACGGCTGTTGGCGGCCTGGGCGGGCGAAAACCAACGAGTGCAAATGCGGGACAATTACCTGCTGCTCGCTTATCTGCGCCTCCGCCCCCGGATTCTGGACAATGACCATCGCTTCCTGGTTCCGGTGTTGCTGCCCACCCTGGTCCGCGCGGAACATTATGCCGACGTCGAGTGGCTGCTCACGCACCTGCCGGCCAAGGAGCGCTCCTCGCCG
>PMZC01000243.1 GCA_003170555.1 Deltaproteobacteria bacterium | reverse complement strand
CCGTTCTTCATCACCACCTGCGACTACACCCTGATCGGCGAAGAATTGTACGCGGCGGCGTGCTACCTGAGCCGCGAGCCGGTGCAACTCGGCACGCTGAAGTCGCAGGACATCTTGAAGGTCATCCTGGTCGCCTTGATCGTCATCGGCACGGGACTGACCACGATGGCCGCTTTCTTGCCGCACGGTTTCTGGGAGAAGGCGAGCAATTTGCTCCTGACGCTGACGTCCGGGGCCGGGTGAGCGGGAGCGTAGATGAAGCAGCGGATTCCCATCGCCATTTCGTTCATCACCGGCATTATCATCATTGTCGCTTTTTATTTCCCCAACGGCCCGCTGGGCGACATCGAGCAGCGTACGCTGGTGTGGTTCGCGGTGGTGGCCGGCATTTCGATGGTCGTCGGCGTGGAAAGCCTGCTGCGCGTCAATTTGATGAAAGTCGCGCGGCGCCGCCCGGGTTGGGGCTTTTCGCTGATTCTGCTGGCCAGTTGCATTCTCACGTTGGTCACGGCGACGATCGGGCAGATCAAATACGGCTCGCCGTTCCACGTCGACAGCCCGTTCATGTACGTTTTCTCTTACATGGTCGTGCCGCTGCAGGCGACGATGTTCGCCGTGCTGGCGTTTTTCATCGCGTCGGCCGCCTACCGCGCTTTCCGCGCGCGCAACCTCGCGGCCACGCTGCTGCTGTTGTCGGCCGTGCTGGTGATGCTCGGCCGCGTGCCGATCGGCGAAACGATCTGGAAAGGGTTTCCGCAGATTTCCGACTGGATCATGAACGTGCCGCAGATCGGCGCGAAACGCGGCATCATGATCGGCGCTTATCTCGGCGCCGCGGCCACGTCGATTCGCATCATCCTGGGCATTGAGCGGAGTTACATCTCATGAGCGCGCCGGCGGCCCGCAAAACCTGGCTCGAGCGGTTGAATCACATCGACCGCCGCCTCATCTTCGTCATCGTCTTCGTCGTGGTGTCGATACCGATGCTGCTGAAGCTGACCAGCCCGGTCAAAGTCTCCCACGAAGTGCAAATCGCTTACGACTTTATCCAGAGCATCCCGGCGGGCGGCGTGGTCATGTTCTCGGTCGACTATGACCCGACGTCCGCGCCGGAATTGCAGCCGATGATTCTCGCCATCCTGCACCATTGCTTCTCGCGCAACCTGCGCGTCATCCTCACCGGCCAGTTGGCGGTCGGCATGCCCCTGGGCATCGAGGCGCTCGAAAGCACCGCCGCCCAGTTCGGGAAAAAATACGGCGTCGACTACGTCAACATCGGCTACCGGCCGGGCAATCAGGCGGTGATCGTGGCGATGGGCCGCCGGTTGCGCGACATGTTCGCCACTGACTACCGCGGCACACCGCTCGATCAACTGCCGATGATGAAGAACATTCGCAACTACGATCAGATCGCCGGTGTGGTCGACCTCGCCCACGGCGGCACGCCGGAGTTGTGGATCCAGTTCGGCCAGGCGCGTTACGGCGTGAAGCTCATCGTCTGCACCACGGCCGTTGGCGCGCCGGATTACTACAATTACCTGCAAGCCAAACAGATCGTCGGCTTGCTCGGCGGCATGCGCGGCGCGGCGGAATACGAAACGCTGGTCAAGGCGCCGGGCCTGGGCTTGTTGGCGATGCCCGCGCAGTCGTGGGTGCACTTGGCGATCATCGGTTTGATTCTGCTCGGCAACCTCACGTTCTTTTTGAACCGCCGGGCGAAGAACGCGGAGAATGCGTGATGGCCGCGAATCTGGCGAACACCATCGGCGTGTGGATGGCCGTTTTTTTCACGCTGGCTATTCTGTCGTTCCTTTATAAGGACAACCCCTTCTACAAATTGGCGGAGTACGTCTACGTCGGGCTGTCGGCCGGCTACTGGCTGATCTACGTCATGTTCTTCGACGTCAAGCCGATGATCGTGGACAAGTTCCTCCAGGAGCAAGGCTTCGAGCGCTACATCATCATCTTCCCGGCGTTTCTCGGCGCGTTGATGCTCTGCCGCATGATTCCCCGGATCGCCTACGTCTCGCGCGTCGCGATCGCGTTCACGATGGGCATCTCCGCCGGCCTGGGCGTGACCGGCGCGATCCACGGCATGATCTTGCCGCAGGTCAAAGCGACGATGCTGCCGCTCAACGACATCAACAACGTCATCATGCTCGTCGGCGTGATTTCGACCGTCGTCTACTTTTATTTCTCGCGCGAGCACAAAGGCGCGTTCGGTGTCGCGGCGAAGGTGGGCATCATCTTCGTCATGATCTCCTTCGGCGCGGCCTTCGGCTACACGGTGATGGCGCGCATCAGCCTGCTCATCGGCCGCGCGTATTTCCTCTTCCACGACTGGCTCGGAATTATTTGATTAAAAGGGCGACCGTCCGGCCGCCCCGCGGCCAGGCCATTGAACCAAATATCAGGGTGACAAAAATCAGCTTCTCCTTGTAACCGCAATGTCGCGCGACGGCCCATGATAGCCCCGCTCGTCGCGCTGTCAAAAAGCCAATCGCCTACCGAGGACCGAAGCGAAAGCGGTCGCGCAGAATGAACTCCATCAGCCGGCGGCGGCGCGACCAACCATCGTGGGGCGGCGGTTCGGCGGCGGCCGTTTCGACGATGACGCGGAAGAACGCCTCGGCCCCGTCGATCGTGCGATGCTCAGTCAACTGGCGATCACCATACAGCACGCCTTCCAAACAATAGAGCCAGATGGTCTCCGCCCCGGCCGCTTTCGCCGCGGCGACATCGGGCGCCAATCGCTCGGCTTCGCGATAAACGTTCTCCGCGTTACCCGGCAACACGCCTTCCCACGTGCTGCCCAACGTGACCCACGCACTCGCGCCGCGGCGCCGGACCAACTCGCCCGCGTACTCGAACAAGAAACGCGGCGCCGCGCCCGGCGGGACAATCATCGGCGCGGCTTGCGGCAGATACGAGTTGTAGAACATCGCGTTGTAGGCGTCGAAGCGCACGCCGAAGACCGGCATTTCCAGATAGTCTTGCAGCGCGCTCCCGTCGTTCACCAGATCGGCGATGAGAAACGGAAACACGGCGCTGCTGACGGGGATGCCGGCCTGCCGCACGCGGCCGACGATTTCGTTCAAACGCGCGACCGCCCAGGCGAAGCGCATCGGATTGCGGTTCTCGAGCATCATTCGCGCGACCGAAGCGACCCGGCGCCACGCCGAAACACCGGGAATCATCACGCGCTCCATCTGCCGCCACGGCGATTCGATATCGGCGACGAGCAGATCGGGCCGGCAGCCGTACCGCTGAAACGCGGTCAGCAGCGCGTCGAACATTCGCGCGGTCGCGTCGAGATTGCGTTCGTTGATCCAGTAGCCGAGGTCCTTGGGCAACAGCGGCCACAACGCATAGCGCCCGCCCGCCGCGCGAACGCGCTCCGCCAGCTCGAGGTGCGGCGCAACCCGCGCCGGATCGAAGCGCGCGTTTGCGTCGACAAACCGCAGCGCATGGCCGAGCGTCACGCGGTACCGGCCAAGCAGTGCGAGCACCGCAGGGTCAGCGAGACGTTCGGGTGATAACGTTTCGCAATAGACGCCGAGATTCATGCCGCCGCCTCAGCGCGGATGATCGAGAACGATCTTGATCGCGTGCGATTGCCCCTTGTTGCGGAACGCCTGAACCGCTTCGCGAAAACGCGCCATCGGAAAACGATGGGTGATCAGGCTCTCCACCGGCGCCTTCGTTTCGCCGAGAATTTGCGTCGCCATATCAAACGACGTTTTCCCGCCCTCTTCCGTCGCGTGGCAATTGATGCCGGTCACTTTCACTTCCTGGTGCCAGATCGGCGTGTAGTCGATTTTGCCCGGCTGGAAATTGATGCCGAGCAGCACCACGTCGCCTTGCGCGCGCACCCAGCGCAGCGCGTCACGCAGGCTGTGGTCGTTACCGACCGTGTCGTAGATCACATCGTATCCGCCCAGCATTATCTCGTTGCCGAAATGACCGCGGTGATAGGCCGCTCCGGTGAGCTTGGCGATGCGTGGGTAGACGTCCTTGCCGTCCATCACAATCGAGTCCGCGCCCAGGCGTTCGGCCGCCTCCGCCTGGAAAGGATAGCGCGCCAGGCAATGCACCTCGGTTTGCGGCGAAAACGCTTTGGCCGCCGCCACCGCGAGCAAGCCGATCGTCCCCGCGCCGATGACCAGCGCCTTCTCCCCGGCGCGCGGCTTCCGCTTCATCACGCCGTGTACCGCGCCGGCCAGGGGTTCGATCAACAGCGCGCGCTCGTGGCTGAGCTGCGGCGGAACCTTGTAGGGCTGAGTGCGGTGCATCACCATGAACGGCGAGAAGCCGCCGCCCGTGTCGCGCAACGGCAGCGCGCGCCGGCCGAGATTCTCGCACAGCATGTAACTGCCGCGGGCGCACGAGCGGCACGGCGGGTCGATTTCCATTTGCAGACACGACGGCCAGTCGACGGCCAACGTCACGCGATCGCCGAGGGCGAGCCCTTCGACTTCGGCGCCGAGTTCGACCACCTCGCCGACCAGTTCATGCCCGAGGAATTTGCGCGCGATGCCGGGCGTGGCCGCCGGAAAACAGCGCGGGTCCATTTCCATCAGCATCAGATGCAGGTCGGTGCCGCAAAGCCCGCAACTGAGGTTGCGCACCTTCAGCCAGCGCGCGTTGGGCGGACTCGGCTCGTCGACTTCCGCGTAACGCAGCGGCGAGAACGGCGCGAACGCGGCGTCGCGACTGAATACCGACGCGGCCTTCAGCGCGGCGATCTTGGCCAGCTTGTTTTCGAAGTAAAGCGCTTTCATCGGGTGTTCACCGTAAAACCTTCGTTCGTATGTTAGCCAAGAAAAAGTTCAAGCGACAATCGGCGAAAATAAAAGGAGCATGGACTCAGAGCCCATGCTCCCGCTTTTTGTATCTGGCACCGAGTCCCGTTTTACAAGCCGCAGCCGCCGCCGTTGCCGCCGTTGTCGCCGGAGCTGGAGTCGCCGCCCGGGCTGCTGTCATCGTCGGAGGCGTCATCGTCGGCCGGCGTCGTGTCGTCATCCGCCGTCCCGCCCGGCACGGTGAACGTCACGGACAGCTTGTTGCTTTCCGCGCCGCACAGATCCTTCACCCAAACTTGGAGGGTGTGATCGCCGGGCTCGGTCGTTCCGGGCAGCGTATAGGTCGTCGCCGGCTTGCCGTCGGATGAAGTGCCGGTCAGTTCGATCAACGCATTCTCGTAGCGCTGCGCGGCGCCGCCGTCGATCGCGGACCAAAGTTCGCCGCCGGCCAGGTCGGCTTCCAACGCCGCCCAAGTGAACGAAATCGGCAGCGAGCCGTCGGTGCTGACCGCCTCGCTCTGGCTGGCGAGCTGCAGATTGCCGATGCTGGGCGCCTGATTGTCGCTGCACAGAATGCCGGCCTCGACGGTGATGGCGAAGGACTGATAGCCGAATTCAAAGAAGCCGGTGCCCCATTTGATCTTGAACCAGCCTTTTTCGCCCCAGCCGGTGCCCCAACTATTTTTACAAATCCAATACTGGCCGGCATCGTCGTAGCCGACGACGGCCACGCCGTGCCCGCCCAGATGCTTGCCCCATTTGTGTTCGTAGACGCCGCCGGTGTAAGCCTGGAAATCTTCGTAGACCTGGAAGCCGGCGACGATCGGGCCGTTCTGCAGCGCGGCTTTCATCTGGTCGGGCGTCGGCCACATCATCGCGCGATAGCTCTTGGATTTGAACGACCGGACCGACCAATCCGCGCACTGACCGTCGCACGGCGGGCGATCGAGCGGATTGTCACAATGATAAGGATAGCAAGTCATATCGGGCGCGCCGCTCTTCTTGAGATAGGCCATCGGGTGGAAAAAGGTATACGGCAACGGGCCTTCGCACGAATAGACCGCCTGCTCGGAAAGGTCCGGCTGAATGAACGGATTGTTCAGCGCGATTTTAACCAGGGCTTCAAACGCGCCGACCGACGAGAACGTCGCGCAGGTGCCGCATTGCTTCTGATCCTCGATGGCCGTCGTGAAGTCATCATGATTTGCGCCGACGTCGCGCCAATCCAGATGCGCCGGCATGTCCTGCGGAATGTCCAGCGGTTCTTCGTAGGCGTCTTCGCCGTCGGGCAAGACGACTTGCAGGTTGCAGTAGTCGCGCGCCATTTCTTCCGCGCTCAAGTGCGACACCGAAGTTTCGCCCGCGGTCCAGCCGGCGTGGGTCGCGCGCAGCACGCGCTGCACCTGCTGCACATCGACCGCGGAGGCCGGCGTCGCCAGCAGCATCACCAACAACGACAAAGCAAGAATCAAGAACGCCCGTTTCATTTTCGTGCTCCTTTTACGACCAACCCGGCGCGGCGCAACGCCCGCGCGATTGCGCAGTTTACAACCATCGCAAAAAAAAGCAATTTGGGAATGACGGCGCAACTTGACACTGTAGCGCCCCGGCCCGAAAATCCGTCCAACCTTCCCGCTGGAGGTCTGATGCGCGGTGTACGCGCTTTCGCTATCTTGTTGATCTTGGCCGCCTGGCTGGCGCTCGGCGGATGCATGCGTCGCGCGGCCAGTTCGCCGGACGAGGCGACGCCCGAACCGACGCCGCCGCCGGAAATCAAGGGCACGATCGTCTACTCCGGCCAATGGCAGGGGCTCGACGGGACCTTTTCCTTCGATCTGGCGACCGACCAGGTCAATTCGCTCAGCGGCGTCGCTTCCACGCTGATTCAGACTTCGGGCTATGTCGACGAATTCATGTTCGTCTATCCGACCGGGCAGGTTTATATCGCCCCCTTCAGCTCGTCCGAGGCCCGCCTGGTCGCCGACGCCTCCGAGGCTTTTCTTTCGCCGAACGGCCGCAAGTTCTTTTTCAACGATCCGCAGGGCGGCCTGTACGAAGGCGCCGCGGCGGCCTACGGCGGCTTGCTTTTCTCGGCCGACGGCCTCTACGGCTCACACTCGCCGGACCTGACGACCGTCGCCTATCTCACGACCGCGGGCCTGGTGCTGAGCAAGGCCGACGGCAGCGGCGCCGCGACGGTCGATCTGACCAAGCTGCTTTTCACCGACGAACAGTTCGTGCTGCCGACCGACGGCGATTTCTTTCCGCGCTGGTCGCCGGACGGCGGCTTGGTCGCCGCCACGCTCGTGGTTCAGAACTCGTCGTCGGGTGACCAGCGCACCATCGTCGTGATCGCCGACCCCAACGCGCAGTTGGTCCAAGACATCAGCAACGGAACGGCGCCGGTCTGGAATGCCGACGGCAAGTCATTCTTCTACGTTTCCAACAAGCAGCTCTGGCGATGGGACCTCGTGCAGAACGCCAACACGCTGATCGCCGGCGGCGCGGAAAACGCCTGCCGCGAAGCACGCGTGAATGACGACGGTTCGTTGCTGACCTTTGTCCAGGAAGACAGCGGGGGCCTGCTGAGCCTCATCGTCCTGGACCTGATTACGGGCAAGCCGTTCGTGCTGATTCCCGGCTCGATCGACGGCGTGTTGAGCATCGACTGGCTTCATTCCTCCTATTGCGGCGGCCAGACCAACACCGCCCCGACGGTCGCCGTGGAGGTGCTGATTGACGGCCAGCCGTCTGCCAACCCGGTGGTGACGCCGGGCGCGAACGCCCAGTTTCGCTTGACGGTGCACGACGCCGAATGCAACCTCGGCTACGGCGTGGCGCTATGGCAGGTGGGAAGCGACCCGTGGCGCCCGCTCGCGACCGCCTTGCCGGCCGGCAGCGGTTGCAGTCAGACGCAAGTCGACGCGCCGGCGCCGGCCAATCCCGACGGCGCCTACCAAATGAACGTCGCCGTGGAGGACGTCTGCGGCGCCCGCAGCGCGGCGGTTTCTTTCCCGATCACCTACCAGGGATTCGGCGGCGATGACGACGCGGCGGACGACGACGCGCTTGACGATGACACGACAACGTGATTGATGGTTGCTGACTGATGACCGGGGCGACCGTTTTCGATTCGAAACCAATTGGCAAGCAAGTGAGGTAATGGATGGAAGCAAGTCCGCCGGCGGAGAAAAACCTGCGCAAAAGCAAATTCGACGGGCAGGATCTGCGCAGCAAAGACTTGCGCAACGCCGACCTGACCGGCTCCTCATTCGCCGGCGCCGATCTGTCCGGGGTCGATCTCACCGGCGCCACGTTGAACAAAGCGAATCTGCGCGACGCGAAGTTGGACGGGGCCACGTTGTCGAAGGTCGTGGGTCGTGAAATCCAGGCCCGGGGCGAGTGGCGAAAGGTGACCGTCGAAGCCGCCGACCTGTCCGGCCTGCAGGCGCGCAAACTCGAATTCGAAGATTGCACTTTCCGCCAGGTCAACTTCAGCCGCGCGAACTTGCGCCGCGTCGTGTTCCGGCGTTGCACGGTTGACGAGTGCGATTTTTCGGAAGCGACGGCGCCCGACATCTCATTTCTCGATTCCAAGCTGTCGAACAGCAAATTCGTCGGCGGCGATTTATCCTGCCCGACCATCAAAAACACGACGATCACGAAATGCGCGTTCAACCAATCCGACCTGTCGGGGGCGGTGGTTTCCGGCGCTTCGTTCGTCGGCTGCGACCTGTCCAAAGCCGACTTCATCGCGGGCGAGTTTGAGCATCTCCAGCTCGAACAAAACGTGCTGACCAAGGCGAACTTCCGCTATGCGCGCGGGCTCGACGAAGCCCAGACTGCGGCGATTCGCGTCGGCGGCGGCAAAGCCAGTCGCGGTTGGACCCGCAAAGCGGCCAAGGCCGTTTTCGGCACGTGGCCGGGGCGTATCGCCTTCGTCGCCGCATTGGCCTTGATCGTTTTCCTGGTCGTTTCGCGCAAGATGAATCCGCAATATTGGCCGTATGAACGCCTGATGCAAACGGCGGGCGCCAAACGCGACGCGCGCGACTTTCCCGCCGCCCTGCGCTATTGCACGATCATGGAAAAACGATTTTGCAACGACAAGATTCGCTGTACGATGATCAAGGGAGAAATCGCGCGCGTATACCTCGCCTGGGGTAAAACCGACGAAGCCATCAAATATTTTAATGACGTGCTGGCTTACGACACGCTCGATGCTCCGCAGCAATTCGACACCCAGCTCGAAATCGTGCGGTCGCTCGCCTTGGGCAAACGCTTCGACGAGGCGGTCGCGCGCATCGCCAAGCTGTTTGAACGGCCGGAAGCGGTGACCCGTCTCGATGCGGTGCTCAATCAATTGGCGATCATGTCCGACAGCCCGCTCTACCAGACCAAACTGCTGGCCCTGACCGATCGCTTCCGCCAGACCCTCACCGACCAGACGATGTTGCAGCAGGTCGACCTCACGCGGGCCGGTCTGTTGCAGCGCATCGGGCGTTATGACGAGGCGCTGAAGATCTTGACCGATCTGGTCTCGTCGGGTACGGCGTCGGACCGCGTGGTGCGGCAGGCCCTGATCACCAGCGCCGAAATCTACATGCGCCAGCAAAAGACCGCCGACGCCGCGCGGATGTACCGGCAACTTCACGAACGCTTCCCCGATCAGTCGCAGGATTTGATGTTCGCGCGGATCACCGAAGGTCAGATCGTCTCCGGGCAAGGTCAGTTGGCCGCCGCGGAAAAGATTTTCCGCGAAGTCATCGCCCAGGCGGTGGACGACCTGCCCCGCAACGCCGCGAAGCTGGCGCTGGCCAATCTGCTGATCCGGCAACGCCACTTCGACGAGAGCCGCAAGCTGCTCGAAAACATGATGCGGGATTTGCCCGAAACCGACCGCCAGCACAATGAGGCGCTGATCTTGCTGGCCAGTTCATATCGCGAGGAGCAAAAGCCGAAGGAGGCCGTCGCCCTGCTCGAGCCGCTGCTCAAGCGCACGCTGGACGGAAACACGTTGAGCCAGATTCGGCGCGAGCTGATCACCTGTTACCGCATGCTCAACCGGCTCGACGACGCGATCAAGCTGATCAAGATCGACATCACGTCGGAAACGGACCCCAATCAGAAAATGTTCGACCTGCAGAACTACGCCGATCTGCTGCTGGCGAAACGGGACCTCCCCGCCGCGTTGGCCGCGCTGGATCAGGCGGCCGCCGCCGCTCAGGACGCGGATTCCCGCACTCGCCTCCAGCAGCGAACGTGCGAAATTTTGAAGAACGCCGGGCGCTTCGACGATGCCGTCGCGCGGTTGAAGAAGATGTCCGAGGCGTCGGGAGTCGAGGCGCAAAACAAGCTGTGGGCGTTGATCGAGCAGGTGGATATCGCGCGCAAACGCAACCAGTTTCCGCAGGCGAACGTCATCCTTCGGCAGATCGCCCAGCTTCCGCTGCAAGCCGGCCAAATGCCGCCTAATTTCCTGTCGATCACCTGGTCCACCGATCCGGAAGGAGATCGCATCACCGAGGCGATCCTGGCGCACGTGCTCACGGTCGAGCCGGCCTCCACGTTCGTCGGCGCCAACAGCCGGTTGGCGCTGGCCGGCAAACTTGTTTCCGTTCCGGCGGGCCCGAATCCGAACCAGGAATCGCCTGAGGCAACCAAGCACTTGCAGGACGCGGAGAAACTGTGCCGCGAGGTCATCGCCAAAAATTCGGACGTCAACCAAATCTTTCAGGCATATGAGACGATTGGCCGCATTCATCAGCGGCAGGGCGATTATCCCGGGGCGCTGGCCGCCTTCGCCGAGTTCGAACGCACCGTCAAACACGAGCGGGCCAAAGCCCTCGCGATGCTCGGCCGCGCGATCACGATGATGTCCTGGAACAAGCGCGACGAAGCGCTGGCCTACTACAAACAAGCACAAGCGGCGTGCGCCGACTCGATGGACTGCTGCCGTATTGCGTCCGAGCGAGCGCAGCATCTGGTCAACGCCGGGCGGCGCGACGAGGCCCGGGAAGTCTATACTTATGTGCGCGACAAGCTGCCGGGCTGCTGGGGACAAGACGAGGCCAAGCGCTTCCTACAGCAACAGTAACCGGCTACTGTTTCGCGGGACGAAACTGACCCATCACCAAATGTCCCCACACGAATACCTGCAAGGCGCGCGCCTCCGGCGGCGGCGCGATGGCGGGGACATAGATTCGCGCGGCGTCCTGACAAGTGTGATATTCGGCATGACCGGTCCAGATGCTGCCGACGCAGCTTCCGAGCACCAGCCAGGGTCGAACTCTTTCCGGCGCGTTCCCGAGCACGGCGTCCAGTTGTTCGGGAGGCAGCGTCGACCCGGCGTATAACCCGGTCCCGATCCCGAACCAACAATAGGGCAGCAGGTGGTCCGGTTGGACCGCGCATTCGTCGAGCGCGACCGCGAGGCTCTTCGCGTGATCGAGTCCGTACTTGATGCCGACGCCGAAGAGGAACGCGCGCAACGGCGGGCCCGAGAGCTGCCGCTCCAGTCGCTGCACCTGCTGAGGGTCGGCGCCCCACTTGCTGCCGATCTCCATGTAGATCACGTTGAGGTCATACGCCGCGCGCGACAGCCGCCCGCTCTCGGGGCGCGAAAACGAAAGCATCTGTGCGTAACCGAAGCCGCCGCCGAGCACGAGCGCGACCACGGCCGCCGCTCCGGCCCAGCGCCACTTCGTGGTCCACGCCCTGCCCACGGCGAGGCCGCCGATCAACAGCAACGGCGGATATAGGGCGAAGATGTGGCAGTGGGTTTCGGGGTCCATCGAGCCCCACTGCCGCGCAAACAGGCCGTAGTCGCTGTAGCTGTACACCAACGCGTAGAGCGCCACGTATGCCACCGGCGCCAGCAGCCAGAAGTCGGCGTCGGCGGCCGCGCGCCTCGCCCTCGGCCACAGCGCGACTGCCATGGTGCGCAACCGCGAGCGGGTCAGCACGATCAACAGCGCCGCCAGCGCGAGCGTCACGGCATAATAGAAGTAGGACACGGCCTTGACCGTCGCGAGGGATGACGCGTGGAAATGCAGCCCGGCGGGCAGGTCTTCGGTCCACAGCAAAACAAAGCGCCGGCCGAACGCCGACAGCCGGGCGCCAACGCCGGCGGACTTGCCGAAAGCGTCGGCGAACCTCCCGACGCCCCACCAGTTGTGGGTCGCGTTGTAGACGATCCACGGCGAGAAACCGGCCGCAAAACCAACGGCGAAACCCAGACCGCGCTGGCTGAAGATCGAACGAAAGTCGATGATCCACCACAACACCGCGACCGTCAGCACGGCGACGAGAAAGCCGTAGTGCATCCAAACGCCCAGACCGAGCAGCAAACCGAATAGCAGGAAGGCGAACGGACCGCGGCGACGATTGGCCAACAACGACGAGGCCAGCAGCAAGGTCACCGCCGTGAGCATCGCGTTTTCCGCATAGTTGCCCCACGGCAACAAACCGACCTGGAAGATGTAAGGCGCCGGCAGCACGAACAACGCGCCCGTGGCGACCGCGGCGGCCCAACCCCCGTGCCGGCGCGCGAACCACGCGGCGACGACCGCCATGACCAGGGTGGTGGCGATCGCCAGCAGCTTCAACGCGAGGTAGTTCGGCCCGAAGACCGCGAAGAACGGGATCATCAGCAGACCGAACAACAGCGTGCCGCCTTCGTAGTCGCCCGGCTGGTATTCAAGCAGCGGCAACGGCGGCCCGTGCATGATGAGGTACGCGATCGAGCCGGTCTTGTACTCCTCCTCGTCGTAGACAAATTCGCTGTAGTGCAGCAGCAGCATCCGGCCGGCGAAAACCAACAGCACCAGCAGCGCCAGCAGCGCGGCGCCCTTCATGCGCCCGCTCACGGCGCGGCCACCACTTCCCCGGCGAGCGAGCCGCTTTCGAAGGCGACGCCGTTGGACCGGTTGTCGCGAATCTCACAGGCGATCACGCGGCCGAAGTCCGAGCCTTCGATGAAGTTGATGCCGCGTTGATTGCGGCGCACGATGCAGTCGATGGCGGTGGCGTAATCGGAATCGTAGAGGAACAAGATGCCGTCCACGCCGTTGTCTTCCGAGCGGCAGCGGCTCACCAGCGCGTGCGGGCTCGAGCGCACGCTGATGCCCTGATAGTCGCAGTGCTCGGCGCGACAGCCGCGCACGACCGCGTCCGGCGAGTAGTAGATGAAGATGCCGTGGCGGTCGCAATAGCTCGCCGAGCAATCGACGAACGTCGCGCGAAATGCGCCCTCGGCGCCGATGCCGCTGTCCGGCGCGTAACGCACGTCGAACCCCTGCACCTCGACATCGTGGGCGCCGTGGATCATCAGCGCGCGATCGGCGATGGCCAGTTCCAGCTCACCGGTCAGCGGCGCACCGTCCGTGCGAATGACCAGTTCCCGATGGCCCCGATCCATCCAACAGGTATTGGCCCGCAGCTCCTTGCGCTTTTCCACGAGCACGAAAAACTTCGGCTGGCCGGACCGCACTTGGATCGCGCCGAAAATCTCGCGGTCGACTTTCACGCGGTAGACGCCCTCGCCTTCCGCCGTGAGACTCGCGGCGTTCACCGAGATCGTCGGCTGCAACAGCGGGCGCGGCTTCCCCGGCCAGGCGGCGATGCGCGTTGGCGCGCCGACCTGCCCGGAAAGCGCATCCGGGACCACCAACGCTTCGCGAATCGGCGCCTTCCCGCCCGCCAGATACAACGCGCCGGACGGCGTGAGCAGCGACAGCCCTTTGGCGATCGTTTTCACCGGCCGGGCTTCCGCGCCATCGGCGGCGTCGTTGCCAGAGAAAGGATCGACGTAGATCGAATTCCCGTGCGGCGGCGGTAGGGCGCCGGTTTGGCGAGCGAGCGTCGCCTGCGCCGGGCTTAGACGCCCGGCTTCCGCCAGGACGCGCCAGATCAACAATGAGCGCTCGCCGTCGGTGCGCCGCGCGAGGTCCGTAAGACGTTCCGCTACCCGGTCGTCAACGTGACCGGAGAGCGCGCGAACCGCTTCCGCCGTGACTTCGGGCGCGGGGTCGGCCAACGCCGCGATCAACGTCTGCACGGCCTGCGCGCCGCCGATCCGGCCCAGCGCATACGCGCACGCCGCGCGCACTCCGGGGTCGCGATCACCCATCAGGCGCCGCGCCAAGGCATCGACCGCCGTCGGTTCCCGGTGCACGCCGAGTTGAATGGCCGCCAGCCGGCGTTCCGGATCGCGATCGTCATCGTTGTAGTTGAGCGTCTCGAGCCAGACGCCGGCTTGCTGCGTGGCGACCGGCGCGGCGGACGAAGCGGTGCGGTCCGCGGGTCTCGTGCAAGCCCAGATCGACAACGACACAAACAGCACAACAAATAGTCGGTGACGAGGCATGGGCTTTAGATTATCACGTTCCGCGAGCAAGCCCAAATCGTTCTTGACAGGTTTGGTTCGCTGCATCTACGCTGAACCGGTCGAATTGGCGCGAAAGGGATCAAAACATGAACCGTCGACTCGTCACTTTACTGTTTGCCATGGTAGTAACCCTCCTGGCCTTGATGCTTGCGTGCGGCGGCGGCAGCAGCGGCGGCGGCGGTGACGACGACAATCAAGCCGACGACGACAACCAGAGCGATGACGACAGCCAGGCCGATGACGATCAGACCGGCGGCCTGACGGTCAGCAACATCTCGACCGGCCAGTGTCTCGACGACACCCAGCCGCCGAGCAAAGCCACGCCGTGGGATCCGCTCGCCGATCCGACGAACGTCGTCGAGGTCACCTGGCAGGGCGGTGTGTTGAAGATCGACGACCTCTTTTCCTACGTGAACTGCTGCGTCGCGCTGTCGGTTGACGCGGCGATCGAGAGCAACACGGTCACCGTCACCGAGACCGATACCGGCAGCCCGTGCAACTGCAATTGCCCGTTCAACTTCCACTACGACGTCTCCGGCATCACCGCCGATCAGATTCACCTGGTGGTCAAACGCGGCGGCGACAGCGGCTTTACCGTGGCCGAGCTCGACCTGCCGCTGGGCGCGACGAACAAAAAGTGGTTCATCCCGTACGTCGAGGTTTTCGCGGCCAACGGCGGCACGTCGAACACCGACCCGGTGATCCTGGCCTTCGCGGCCTGCAACTTGTACCACCTCGCCGACCAGCAGATTTACACGCAGACGCAACCGCTCGGCATCTTCGCTTATGGGTACGATTGGTTCGACGTCGACAACCCCGGCAACTTCGATCCGACTTGTCAGATGCCGGTCAACATCAACCTCGGCGCGATGGCGTCGGGCGTTTATTTCTTCGGCGCGCCCAGCCACAATAGTGGCGTGTGGTCCCTGCTGCCCGCGCCGCTGACGATTCCGTAAGCGTTCGACGAACCCCCGACCAAGCAGGGCGGGGGTTTTTTGTGTCCGGAGATCGAATGAGCGAGGTCGCCGCCAAGCGAGGCAAGCTGGTGCTGGTCGCCACGCCGATCGGCAACCTGGGCGATATCACCCGCCGCGCCGAACAAGCGTTGCGCGACGCCGATCTGATCGCCGCCGAAGATACGCGGCGCACGGCGATCTTGCTCAACCATCTGGGCGTCGCCAAACCGATGATCAGCTTCTTCGAAGGAAACCGCGAGCAGCGCACGCAGCAGATTCTCGCGCGCGTCCGGCGCGGCGAGATCGTGGCCATGGTCAGCGACGGCGGCAGCCCCAGCATCTCCGACCCGGGTTATGAATTGGTGTACGCCTGCCTCGAAGCCGAATTGCCGGTCGAGGCCCTGCCCGGCCCCGCGGCGGCGGTGTTGGCGCTGCAACTTTCCGGCCTGCCGCCCGACCGTTTTATCTTCGACGGCTTTCTGCCGCGCAAAGGCGCGGGGCGCAAGGAGCGGCTGGCCAGCTACCGTCAGGTCGGCGGCACGCTGGTATTATACGAAGCGCCGCACCGCCTGCTCGCCACGCTCAA
>PMZC01000313.1 GCA_003170555.1 Deltaproteobacteria bacterium | reverse complement strand
TCTGGGGGCCGCTAGGGCGGCGCGTCGCGATAGCCCAGGATGTCGTTCGTCCACCACGCCTCGAGCCGCCGCGACTCAAAGACCACAATGTTCGGATCGGCCCGGCGAGACAGCTCCGTGAGCAATTTCGACCCCGCCAGCATATCCGCTCCGAGGATCCGGGCGCCCGGCGCCGTGTCTCCCAGGCGCTCCGCTTCTTCCATGGCCTCCTCCGCCGTCATGTCGCGGAACACGGGGATCTCATCCATGAGATGATCGATATGGTCGCGGTCATGCATCGCGCCGGGCGGCAGAACGGCGCACACGCGGCGGCCGGGGTTCTCGGGACGCCAGGCGAGTTGTCGTGTCCAATACGTCGGCGGGCCCTTCTGTAGAACGTCTTTCACAAAGTCCACCAAGTCCAAAGGGAACGGCTCGCGCGCCACCAGCACGACGTCCAGCGTGGAATATGGGTCCACGGAGATCCGCGCCTCGATGGCGCGCTGGATCACGGCGCGGATATCGCGGTCGGCAGTCGCCTCGTGGCCGGTGGGCGGGACGAGGGCCGCTCGTGGTTTCGCGTCTGGCTGACGAAGTTCTCGTGTTGGTTCGCGCGCATCGTGCTCAGCCTGCCGGTGCGCGATACGAACAGCGGCTTTCGGGCCTTCACCCGCGCGGCGATGGAGCGGATCGATCCGGCGACGCTGGTTTCCGGCGGGCCGAGCATCGTCCACGAGGTGTTTGTTCGCGCGCAACGGCGAGGTCTGCGGATGGCGGAGATGCCGATTACGTTCGTCGAGCGCCAGCGCGGCACAAGCGAGTTGACGCTTGGGCGCCTGCTTGACGGCTTTGTCAAAGTTTGGCGCATTCGCCGGTTAGGACGGTAATGAAATACACCAAGATCACGGTCCTGCTGGTTCTGCTGGTCGCGGTCTTCGCGTCTTTCGGTCTGGCGCAAAACGACGCGAGCACGTTTCACTTCGTCGTGGTCGGCGATTTGCAGCAGCCGCGCTTCAAGGGCGACTACCAGGCGGTGACCTATCGCATCATCCGCGAGATCGCCGCGGCCGACGCTGATTTCGTGGTGATCGCCGGCGACTGCGTGCGCGCCGACAAAGCCACCGAGGAAGACGCCGCGCAAGTCTGGCGGCAGTTCGACGCGTTGGTTCAGCCCGTGCGCGCTGCGGGCAAGGCGATTTGGGCCGTGCCCGGCAACCATGATATGTGGCGGCCGAGCGTCGCCCACGGCTTCGATGAGCGTTTCGGCAAACGGTATCAAGTGTTCGTGCACAAGCAGACTGGTTTTATTCTGCTTGATTCCGAATCCGATCGCACGTCCGTCGCGTTTCGTTATCTTGGCTGGCCGCAATGGCGGTGGTTGCGCACGGAACCGTGGCGCGACGCAACCGCCGGCGATCCGACGCTGTTGTTCGCCTTTATTCACCGCCCCGTTTTCCGGGCCGAGATCGGCTTGTTGGACTTCGCCGGCCACGACCAGCTCGACTTGGCGCACTTTCTCGCCCGGCATCGGTTCGCCGCGGTCTTCGCCGGGCACGAACACCTCTATGAGCATCGCGAAGTCGACGGGGTCCAATACTTCATCACCGGCGGAGGCGGCGGGCGCCTGTTGCCGACCGGCTTCCATCACTACCTGCTCGTGACGGCCGACCCGCGAAACCGTACTTTCCAAGTTCAAGTGCAACGCGTGCACTGATCCGCTGCTTGCGGCCCGCCGGGTCCGTATCTACAATGCCGCGACCGAAACGCGACTGCCTTGGGAGTTGAGCATGGCCGAATTTGAAAAGCTGTTTGCCCTGGCGAATGCGCCGTATCAGCGCAACGACAAACGTAAGTTCATCGCAGTGTTCCCGATGTGGTTCCCCTACGAAATTTTGCTGGCGGGCGGCTGCCGCGTCGCGGAATGGTGGGGCTACGACGTGCCGCCGACGCTGGCCGACGCGCATTTTCCAACTTATATCTGCACGCTGGTCAAGTCGAATTTCGAGCTGCTGCTCTCCGGCCGGTCGGAAGTCGACGGTGCGGCGTTTCCGATCGCCACCTGCGATTCGATTCAGAACAGCGCGGGCTTGTTCAGCCATTTGTTCCCCGGCAAGTTCGCCGCCTACTTTCGCATGGTGCAGAATCCGGACAGCGCGTCCGCGGCCGATTACCTGCGCGCCGAAGTGAAGCGACTCATCGCCGAAGTCGGGGCGTTCATCGGGCGCAAGATCGCCGACGCCGAGCTGCGGGCCGCGATCAAAACCGCGAACGCGTTTCGCCAGGCCGCGCGCGAATTGTTGCTGACTTTGAAAAGCGGGCGAACCTCGCTGCCCGCGGCGCAAATCTACCGCGCGTTACGCGGCGCGCTGACCGATGTCGGCCCATCTACGACCAAACTACTGGGGGACCTGACGGCTTCGCTGAAGGTCGGGCCGGCGAGCGGTCCGCGCGTGATGCTGGTCGGCATGACCGCTGAGCCGCTCGACGTGCTGACCGCGATCGAAGCCGCGGGCGCGCATATCGCCGGCGACGATCTCGGGCTCGGCTGGCGCACGATGTCGGTCGACGCCGCGGAGTCGGGCGATCCGGCCGAAGCGCTGGCGCAACGCCTGCTGCATCTGCCGCAGTGCAGTTCGCTGCATTCGCAGAAGCAGGCGCGCGGCCCGTACGTCGTGTCGCGCGCGAAGGAAGTCGGCGCGAACGCGGTGATCTTCACCCGGCTGAAATTCTGCGACCCGGAGGCGTTCGACTATCCGGAAATCAAATGCGCGCTCGACGACGCGAAAATCCCGAACCTGCTGCTGGAACGCGATCTCCGCGACCAGGCGGAAGGGGCGGTGACCACGCGCGTCGAAGCGTTTCTCGAGCAGATCGGCTGAGGAGCGAACATGAGCATCAAAATCAAGACGACGGACAAGCTCAAAGAAATGATGATGGTCTATTACCTGACCGCGAAGAACGCGCGCCACAACAACGGCAAGATCGCCTGGATCACCTCGGGCGGTCCGGTCGAGCTGGCGTTGGCGTTCGGCGTGACGCCGATCTACCCGGAGAACCACGGCGCGATGGTCGGCGCGACGAAAATGGGCGGCCAGCTTTGCGCGGTGGCCGAAGGGCTGGGCTATAGCCCCGACCTGTGCAGCTATTTCCGCATCGACGTAGGCCAGGCGGAAACGCACCTCGGCCCGATCGCCGGCCTGCCCGAGCCCGATGTATTGATCTGCGCGAACAATATCTGCAAGACGGTCATCAAGTGGTACGAGATTCAAGCGCGCCGGTACAATGTGCCGCTGATCATGATCGACCATCCGTTCATGGAGCACGAGATCGAAGAGCCGGCGGTGAAGTACGTCGCCGCGCAGTTGCGCGACATGGCGGCGACGCTCGAAACCGTCACCGGGGTAAAGCTCGATCAGGACAAGCTCTATCAAATCCTCATGCTCTCGCGCGACGCGATCAAGCTGTGGGAGCGCGCGCTCGAAACGCTGCGCAGCAAGCCGACGCCGATGAGCAGCATCGACAGCTTCTTCCACATGGCGCCGATCGTCACGCTGCGCGGCGAGCAACGCACGGTCGATTACTACCAAGCGTTAGTCACCGAGCTTGAAGAACGCAAAGCGCAGGGCATCGCCGCGGTGGAAGGCGAGCGGCATCGTCTGCTGTTCGACAACATCCCGATGTGGTACGCGACCAAGTTCCTCTATCAAACCCTGGCCAAGCACGGCGCCGCGGTGGTCACCTCGACCTACACGGCCAGTTGGAGCATGGAACGCGACATGACCGAGGGCGATCCGTTCGAGGCGATGGCCTGGAACTACCTCGCGCCGTACATCAACCGCGGCTTCGCCAAACGGCTCGACATTCTGGAAGGGCTGATCCACAAGTTCGAGTGCGACGGCTTCCTCATGCACTCGGCCCGCTCGTGCAAAGCGTATTCGCTCGGGCAGTACGATCTGGCCGAGGCGCTGACCAAGCGCACGGGCAAACAGGGCGTGATTTTGGAAGGCGACATCGCCGACGAGCGTGCGTGGTCGGAAGGGCAGGCGGCCAACCGCCTCGAAGCCTACTTGGAGGCGCTGGATGGCTGACCTGCCATCCGCGAAGCTTGTCACGCGGTTGGAAGAGATCGTTCGTCGCGCCGGCGCGGTGGCCATGGAGCTTCGCTCGCAGTTGCAGGTGCGCCGCAAGGAAGACGGCACGGTCGTGACGCAGGCGGACCTCGCCATCGAGAAACTGCTGTTCGAAGAGTTGATGGCGTTGACGCCGCACGCGAAATTTTTGGGCGAGGAACGCGCCTGGCCGGAGATCAGCGACGGTGATGAGGTGTGGATCGTCGATCCGATCGACGGCACCGACGCCTACCGCCACGGCCTGGCGTACTTCGGCGTGAGCGTGGCGTTGGTGCGCGGCGGCCGGCTCGAGCTCGCCGCGTTTCATAATCCGTTTCTGGGCGAGATGTTCCTGGCGCGGCGCGACCAAGGCGCGACGAACAACGGCGGCGCGATGCAGGTTCGCCGGACTGACGAGATCGACGAAAACGATTTTGTGCTCGGCCCGAGCGACTTTCATCGCTACTACCGCCTCGATCTGCCGGTGAAGATCCGTTCGCTCGGCAGCACCGCGGAGCACCTGGCGCTGGTGGCCGACGGGCGCGCGAGTTGCGCGTTCGGCTACGCCAGCATCTGGGATATCGCCGCCGGGGTCTTGCTCGTGCGCGAAGCGGGCGGCCTGTTTCGTTTTCTTGACGGCGCCGAATACGATATCATCGAGCATCTGCACACGCAGCGGATGCGGCGTCCGTTTTTGGCGGCGGCGCCGCAATTGTGGCGGCGGTTCGCCGACCGCATCGACTGGTTGGTGAAGGGCAAATGAAGCGCGTCGGTTTTGTTTTGCTGCTCGTGCTCGTTCCGCTGGCGCTCGCCTGGGCGACGGTGAGCGAAGACCTCGCGCGCAAAGTCGTTGAGCGGTTGGACGCGCTGTCCGGCTTCGAAGCGCGCTATCTGGCGCAGGCGACTTCGGGCCGCAAGATCGAGATCGTCGTCTACTACGCCAAGCCGGATCGCATGCGGCTGGACCTCGTGACGCTCGGCGCGGTCATGGTGTTCGACGGCAAGCGTTACACGTACTACGACAAGGAGCGGGCGAAGGCCGTGGTCATGGAGGCGAACGAGGCGCTGACGCAATTGGCGGCGATCCATCGTGCGATGGCGACGATCCCGTGGGTGGGCGCCGGTTCGGTGGAAGCGCGCGTGCCGAATGTGATCTACCCGCGGCTGGTGCTCGAACTCACGCCCGACAACCTCAATCTGTCCGTCGAAATGGTCACGCGGCCGAATCGCCACAGTTGGGTGCGCGCGCTCGCCGACAGCACGAACCCGGCGCAGCGCGGCGACAACGTGGAGTTCACGCGCGACGACCAGGGCCGCCGCATCGCCACGACCGTCAGCCTCGTCAACGGGTTGTTGAAGAGCATCGTGATCACCGACGGCGAAGATCAGCTCGGCGCCGTGCGGCTGCAAAAGGTCGAACTCAAAAAGCCGAAGGACAGCATTTTTCAATATGCCTTGCCGGCGGACACGCAGGTGCGCAGCCAACATGATGACCCGACCTTGCTGCAACAATTGCTGGTGACCACGTTTCGCAGCAGCCTGGATTACGTGCTGGCCGCGGCGAAAAAGAAATGGACCGGCCTGGCCGAAACGGACAAGCAGGCGCTGCGTCGCGCAGTGCGGCAGTGCTTCGATCAGATTTTTGCGGTCTCCCGCGAGACGGCGCTTAAACAATTGCAGCAGAGCATCACCAGCGAACCGTTCGCCGGGCGCGTGCGGCAGGCGTATCACAACGCCGACGCGCGCCGGCGCTTCGCGACGGATCATCGCGATCTGGCAGGCGCCGCGCTGGACCAGGCCTGGCGCGAACAGGTCGTCGCCGAGTCGGAAAGCGCGATTTTGCTCGAGGTGCTGCAGACCATCGATCAGGAAATCGCCGCGCCGATTCGCCAGCAGGTTTTGGATCGCACCGCGGGGATGGACGCCGACGCGCGCAAGCAATTGTCGCTCAGCGTCGTCGAGCCGATCCTGCAAGCCTTTCGCGAAATGGTCGGGCCGACAATTCGCCAATCGCTGCTCTCGCTGATTACCGGTTGAGTTAATCCGCGTTTTTCGGGATATTATCGGCATCGACCAACCCGGGATCGTCGAAAGGTCGTTGTTCATGGTTGATGTCCGCGGCTTCTTTCAGAACCTGTACAAGCACGACGTCGCCGGCATGCAGCGCTGGGGGCGCGCGCTGGTGATCGGGGCGCGCTACGTCAACGAGCTGCGGCACCAATTCGCCAAGGACACGGTGTTGGTGCGGGCGTCGGGGCTGGCCTTCGCCATGTTGCTGGCCATCGTGCCGCTGGCGGTGGTTTTCTTCAGTATCTTCAGCGCCCTGTTCGCCGCGAAGATGAAGACCGCCGTGACGGCGTGGTTGGTCACGCAGGTCATGCCCGCGAATCCCGATGCGCTGATCGAGTATCTGAACAAGTTCACCAGCAACAGCAAGGCGCTCGGGTTGTTCTCTTCGATCGCGTTGCTGATCACGTCCGTTTTGCTGTTCGACAACATCGAAAAGAACTTCAACGCGCTGTGGACCGTCGCACGTCAGCGCAATCTGCTGCGCCGGTTCATGTCGTTCACCATGGTGCTGGTGTGGGGGCCGGTGCTGATCGCGCTGAGCTTCTATACCAGCGTCCGTCTGCGCGCCTACCTGACGGACTACAATCTGCTCGATCTGTCGCTGTTGCGGTTTTTCCTCGGCCTGTTCCCGTGGATGATTTCCGTCGCCGCTTTTGTGCTCATGTTGTACATCATTCCGGCGACCAAAGTTCACTTCAAAAGCGCGATGATCGGCGGGATGGTCGGCGGCACGATTTGGGAAATCGCCAAAGTCCTTTTCTCGTATTGGGTGACCAGCAACATCACCTATAACGCGCTGTACGGCAGCCTCGCGCTGATCCCGATTTTCCTGGTGTGGTTATACCTGACGTGGATCATCGTGCTGTTCAGCGTCGAAGTCAGCTACGTGCACCAGAATTTCAAGAGCCTGGTGTTGAACCGGGCCTTCGCCAAAATTTCGCCGCGCGACCGGCTGCATTTGTCGCTGCGCATCTTCGCCGGGATCGCCGAGGCGTTCTTTCGCGGGACGCGCCCGCCCAACGCCGACGAACTGGCCGACCGGTTCGTCGTGCCGCCGGAGCTCGTCGAGGATCTGCTGCACACGTTGGAAGCGCGCAACCTGCTCGTGCGCACCGAAGTGGAACAAAATCACGACGGCTTCGTGCCCGGGCGTTCGTTGGACAACCTGACGCTGGCGGAGGTGCTCGGCGCCGTTTACGAGGGCAACGAGGGCGGCGAGCTGGGCAATATCGACGAGGTGGATCGGCTGGTGCGCGACGCGTTGCGGCTGGGCGAGGACGCTGCGGCCCACGCGTTCAACCGGCAGAATTTTCTTGAACTGCTCAAACGGACCGACGCGCAGACGCACACACCTTAGTCCGTCGGGCGCAAAGCGTTGCGCCCAGAGAAAGACACAGGCGAGGGCGCCTGTGGCACATACGATTCGTAGGGGCGGGCCTTGTGTCCGCCCTTCTGTTTCTGGGAATTCGCACAGGCGAGGGCGCCTGTGCCACACGTCATTTGATAGAGGCGATGCCTTGATGGGACTCGGTCAGGGCTTCTTTTTCGCCGGGGGAGCAGGCGCCGCCGTCGCCGGCCGGGGCGCAGCCGCGGGGGCGGGGGTCGCCGGTTCGAACTGGCCGGTCCCGTTTCGATCGACCATGATTTTGGGCGGCTTGTTGGGCTGGTCGTAAGTCGACACGATATCCGCCCGGCCGTCGTTGTTGGCGTCGCGTTCGAGTTTCACCATCTGCCCATCGGCGTTGTAGGTGATGACCGTGTCGAACGTGCCGTTGAAGTCGCTGTCGACCTCAGTCCGCACGACGCGCGCTTTGCTCTTTGCGGCGTCCCACACTTCGATGTCGCGCCAGTCCACCTTGCCGTCGAAGTTGCGGTCTTTTTCGAACTTGGTCGGATGGCCGGCCGCATCGTAGTACAGCCACGAATCGGCTCGTCCGTCGCGGTTGGCGTCTTCGGTGCTGACGCGTTCGCGGCGCGCGGACCACACGGCCACCGCGCCGAGAACAATCACCAACCCCACCAGGATAACAATCGACCAGGTCTGACGATTCGACTTCGGCGGCGCTTCGCCCGTCGGCGGCGTCGGCTGTTTGCCGTCGTTGATTTCGCTCATGATGTCGGCCCCCCGATTGTCTGCCTCATCGGCCAGCATTAGCACCGATACGCCCGGCGGACAAGCGCCTTGCCACGCCGCCGGGGCCGTGCTTAAGTTGAGTCGTCCGACCACGAAGGAGTGCTCCGCATGGGCGAGTCAGCCGCGCTCGTCAAGTTGCTCGCTCGCCACGGCTTCGCCGCGCGGCGGTTTGACGAGGCGCCCGAGGTCGCCGCGGCTTTTCGCGGCGAACTGGACAACGTCGTCAGCGTGGGCTTCGGCGGTTCGGCGACGTTGCGGCAGCTCGGGCTCGACCGAATCGTCGAAGAACGCGGTCTCGTGTTTCACGATCACTGGCAAGCCGGGTTGGCCGCGGACGAAATCCGGCGACGCCGCCTCGCGCAGGGTCGGGCCGATCTGTTTGTCACCAGCGCCAACGCCCTCACGCGCCAAGGTCAGCTCGTGTTGACCGACGGCGTCGGCAACCGCCTCGCCGCCAGCGTGTTTGGACCGAAGCGCGTGTTGTTCATCGTCGGCGAAAACAAAATCGTCGACGACCTCAAGGCGGCGCTCGACCGCATTCGCACGATCGCCGCGCCGCGCCGCGCGGCCGAATTGAAACTCAACTTACCGTGTGTCAAAACGGGGGCGTGCGCGGAGTGCTGCTCGCCGGCGCGCGTCTGCAACGCGACACTCATTCTTGAACGGCCGAGCATGGGCTTGCCCACCGCGGTGTGGCTCGTGCGCGGCGCC
>PMZC01000349.1:571-17059 GCA_003170555.1 Deltaproteobacteria bacterium | reverse complement strand
GTTGGTGATGCCGCCGGTGGTGTGGCCTTCCTGCTGTTTCTCGAAGCCGATCGCGAGCACGACGTCGTGCAGGCCGCTGGCGACCAGCGAATCGGCGACGCAGACCAGCGTCGCGCCGGTGGTGCCGCCGGTGGTCACGCGAATGCCCGGCTTGCCGTACGCGCCGTCGCCGACGACGTGCCACATGTCGGGCTGGTGGATCATCTCGAACAGCTCCATGTTGCCGTGGACGACGCAGTCCACGTCGGCCATCGTCATGCCGGCGTCCTGCAGCGCCAGCACGATGGCCTCGTGAATCAACTCCGGCTGGTTGACGTCTTCGCGATGGCTGGAGTGCACGGTCTGCCCGATGCCGATCACGCCGACGTTGCGATGCTTATGCATGTTCCACCTCCTGATTTTCCAGCACGACGACGGTGTGGTGCTGACCCGCCGGTCCGGTGGATCCGTGCGCGACCGCGCGCTTGGCGCCGATGACCTGCGACGCGCCGGCTTCGCCGCGCAATTGTCGCGTTGCATCGACGACGCGCGCCAGGCCGCTCAGCATCATCGGCACGCCGGCCAGCGTCCCGCCGGTCAGATTGACGTGCGCCTTGTCCGGGCCGCCGCTCTTGAGCCACTTCGCGCCCCGGCCGTCGCCGCACAAGCCGAGACCTTCGGCCCACAGCGGCAGTTCATAGGCGTAGCGGTCGCTGATCTCGAACAGATCGACCTGCTTCTTCGGCTGTTTCACGCCGGCCATGCGGTAGGCGCGTTTGGCCGCCTGCTTGAGCGAGAAGTTCGCGGTGAGGTCGCGGTCGCCGAGGAAGAAGCTGTCGTAGCAACAGCCGACGCCGGATATCCACACCGGCTTGTCGGTCAGCTTCTTGGCGCGCTCTTCCGAAGCGATGATCATCCCGATCGCGGCGTCGCTCACCGGATACGCCATGAGTTCGCGGATCGGCGCGGCGAGATACGGCGAGGCCAGCACTTCCTTCGCGGTCACCGCCGGCAGATCTTTGATCTGCGGATTGCCGGCCGCATTCTTCCGCGCGCGCACGACCACCTCGGCGAGCTGCGCTTCGGTCAGACCGGTCTTGCGCGCGTAAGCGTCGGCCTGCAGGCCCGCGGCGAGCAGGTAGTCGAGCCCGACCGGCCGCGTGAAGAACGGATCGAACGCCATGTGCGTCACGATGTTGCGGCTGCCCGGTTGGCTTTCCTTGCAGTGGCCGACGATCATCACCAGGTCGGCGTGGCCCGACAGCACGATCGACAGCGCGTAGTACACCGCCTGCGCGCCGTCCTGCGAGACTTTTTCTTCCTCGCGGTAGTGCGCGCCGACGGCGTCGGTCACCGCCGCATCGGAAATCGTGCGGCCGTCGAAGATGTCGTCGGACACGGTGACGATCTGGCCGATGCCCGTGTCTTCGTTGAAGTCCAGCCCGGTGGCTTTGAGCAGTTGCTCCACCACCTCCCAGGCCATGCCCTGTTGTCGTTGGAACCATTTGTCGCGCTCGTAGGCGGTTTGCGCCACGGCGCAGATTGCCGCTCGCTTGGTCATCGTTGAAACCTCCTGTCTATTTCGCCGCAAAGGGTTTGAAAATTTTCGTCAACCCGAGCAGCAGGTTGATATTGCCTTCCGCCTTGATCTTGCCCGCGCTGAACGCGGTCATCGCGTCGAGCGCGCCGAGCTGCATCGCCACCCAGTCGCGCCCGGACATGTTGATCTTCACATCGGACTCGCCGAGGCCGGGGACGAGCTTCATCTTCTGGTCGGCGACGGTCAGCGTCCACTGTCCGCCGTCGGGGCCGGTGATGTCGTAGCCGACGCGCGCGTTGAACCCGGCCGCCGCTTGCGGCATGAACCGACCGGGGAACGACGCGAAGGTGTCGGCCACGCTGACGGTCGGCGCGGCGACTTTCGGCGCGCCCTCGACCGCCCACTTCTTCAGCACCTTCTTCAGCACCTTGCCGATCGGGTTGCGCGGAAAATCCTGGTCGAGGAACTCGATGTACTTCGGCACTTTGAAGTCGGCCAGATGCTGCCGGCAGAAATCACGAATCTCCGCCTCGCTCGCCGTTTGGCCTTCTTTCAAAACGACGAACGCCTTGACCTCTTCGCCCATCGCCTTGTCCGGCACGCCGACGCACGCGGCGTCCGCGATCTTCGGATGCGAGGCGAGCACGTTGTCGATTTCCTTCGGGTAGATGTTCTCGCCGCCGCGAATCACCATTTCCTTGATGCGGTCGACGATGAAGATGTAGCCGTCCTCATCGCGGTAGCCGACGTCGCCGGTGTGCAGGAAGCCGTCTTTGTCGATCGTCTCGGCGGTCGCCTCCGGCCGGTTGTAATAGCCGAGCATCACCGGCGCGCCGCGGATGACGATCTCGCCCGGCTGGCCGATGGGCAGCGCGCGGTTTTCCTCGTCGACGATCTTGAGCTCCTGCCCTTTCAGCGGCAGGCCGATCGAGCCGACCTTGCGTTCGCCGACGCGCGGGTTGAGCGTCGAAACGCAGGTGACTTCGGTCAGGCCGTAGCCTTCGATGATGGGAATTTTGAACACGCGCTGGAACTCGTTGAACGTCTCCAGCGACAGCGGAGCCGCGCCGCAGATGCCGAAGTCGAGCGAGCTGTGGTCGTACTTCGCGCCCTCCGGGTCTTTGAGCAGGATGTTGTAAACGGCCGGCACCGCGGAGAAGAAGTTGACTTTGTACTTCTCGACGTTTTGCCAGAACTCCGACGCCGAAAACTTTTTGCGCAGCACCACCGCGTGACCTTTCCAGAGGCTCGACACGCTGGTGATCATCGCGTTCACGTGGAACAGCGGCAGGAAGATCATGATCCGCCGCAACTCGGGCAGGTCGATCAGTTCCTGGAAGCCTTCGATGTCGGTGATGATGTTGCGGTGCGAGAGCAGTACGCCTTTGGGGTCGCCGGTCGTGCCCGAGGTGTAGAAGATGTAGGCCGGCTCGTCGTCGCCGACCGTCACTTTGGGCGGCGTCGCCGGCGAGCCTTCGAACAGCGAGGCGAACGGCGTATGGCCGGGGCGCGACGAGCCGCCGATTTCGATGACCAGTTGCAGGTGCGGGCAGTCGGCGCGGATCGCGTCGAGCAGCTCGAGATACTGCGGGCCGATGATCAGCGCGCGGCCGTGCGAGTCGTTGAGCAGGTAGCGCACCTCTTCGGCTTTCCACCAGCCGTTGACCGGTCCGGCGATCGCGCCGAGATGCTGAATGGCGAAGTAGCTGACCAGCGTCTCGGGCGAATTCTCGACCAGCACGTGCACGAAGTCGCCTTTGCGGATGCCCAGCCGCGCCAAACCGTGGGCCGCGCGGTACACCCGCTTCGCGAACTCGCCGTAGGAAATCTCCTGGTCGTAGTAGTAGAGGAACGGATGCGGCGCATACTGTCGCGTCTTCTCGGCAAAATATTCCAGCAGGTTCATGCTTCCCCCTCCTTCGCGCGCGAGGCCTTGGCCTCGGCGTACATTTGGTCAATCAGGTCGGCGAACTTCTCGCGCACCACCTTGCGTTTGACTTTCAAGGTGGGCGTCAGCTCGCCGGTTTCCTGCGTCAGATCGTGGTCGAGCAGACGAAAATCCTTGATCGTTTCAAATTTCGCCAGCCGCTGGTTCACCTCGTTGACGCGCGCGCGGATCAACTCCACCACCGGCTGGCAGGCGCCGAGCGCGGCGCGGTCGGGCAGGGCGAAGCCCTTTTCCTTCGCGTACTGCGCCAGCGTTTCGACCGCCGGCACGATCAACGCGGTGAGGAAATTGCGCTCGTCGCCGATGACCACCGCCTGCGCGATGTACTGGTCGACGATCAGCATATTCTCGATCTTCTGCGGCGCGACGTTCTTGCCGCCGGAAGTGACGATCAAATCTTTTTTACGGTCGGTGATGCGCAACATGCCGTCGGGGTCGAACTCGCCGATGTCGCCGGTGTGCAGCCAGCCGTCGATCAGCGTCTCGGCCGTGGCTTCGGGCAGGTGGAAGTAGCCGGCGAAGACCGACCGGCCGCGCAGCAGGATCTCGCCGTCGTCGGCGATCTTGATCTGCAAGCCCGGCAGCGCGCGGCCGACCGTGCCGAAGCGGTTGTGCTGCAGCGTGTTGAGCGTCGCGGGCGCGCAGCATTCGGTCATGCCGTAGCCTTCGAGCGTCAGAATATTGAGGTGGAAGAAGAATTCGGAAATCTCGCGGCTCATCGGCGCGCCGGCCACGGCCAGCAGCCGCACGCGCCCGCCGAAGCGCGCGGAGATTTTGTCGTAGACCAGCGCCTTGGCGATCCGATGCTGCACGGCCAGCGCGGCGGGCAGCGGTTTTTTCTCCAGGCGATACGGCGCGGTCTTCCGACCGACGCCCAACGCCCAGCGGAAGATCGCCTTGGTGATCGGCGAGCCCTTGGCCGTCTTCTCGTTGATCCCGGCGTACACCTTTTCCAGCACGCGCGGCACGCCGCACAGAATCGTCGGCCGAATTTCGACGAGGTTGGCCGCCAGTTTCTCGATACTCTCGGCGAAACAAATTTCGATGCCCGCGCGCATCGACGGATAAAACACGCCGGCGCGCTCGTACACGTGGCTGAGCGGCAGCAGGCTGAGCACCTGGTCGCCGGGCCCGATTTCGAAAATCTTGAGCACGGCCTCGCTGACGTACAGGATGTTGTCGTGCGTGAGCATCGCGCCCTTCGGCTGGCCGGTCGTGCCGGAGGTGTAGACCAGCGTGGCGATGTCGTGCGGCCCGATCTGCGAGTAGCGCTCGGTCAACGCGGCGTCGTCCACGCCTTCGCCCACGCGGCGGAACTGCTCGTACGACAGCACGCGCGGATCGGTCGCCGCGCCGTCGATGACGATAATCTTCTCCAGCTTCGGTGTCGCCGCTGGATCGTCCAGCAGCTTCGCCAGTTGCGTCGCGTTCTCGACAATGGCGATGCGGGCCTCGCAGTTGGCGGCGATGTACCGCGCCTCCGGGCCGGTCAGCGTGGGATAGATCGGCACGAGCATGGCGCCGGCCATTTGCGTGGCCAGATCGATGGTCACCCACTCGTGCCGGTTCTGGCACGCGAGCGTCACCGCCTCGTGGGGCCGCAAGCCGAGTTTGAGCAGCGACCGCGCCAGCCGCGTGACCTCGGCCGCCCACTCGTTCCACGAAATGCCGATCCACCGGCCGTCCTTTTTGTAGCGCAGCGCGGAAGCGTCGCCGCGCCGGCGGACCTGCTCCAAAAACATCTCGACGACATTCTTCGGTTCGGCCATGTCCACCCCCGTCTCCTTAGGCGATCGCCTTCGCCCGTTCACGCCCACCGCGCCAGGCAATCCAGCGCGATCATGACCCGCTGTATCTCGTTCGTCCCTTCGCCGATTTCGCCGAGCTTGGCTTCGCGGTAGAGGCGCTCGACCGGGAACTCGGCGAGGTAGCCGTAGCCGCCGTGAATCTGCACCGCCCACGAACTGATCTTGGTCGCCGCCTCGGTGCAGAATACCTTGGCGCAGCGCCCGACGGCGTCGGCGTCCGGGGCCTTGGTGTCGAGCAGCCACGCCGCGCGACGCGCCAACAGTTCGCCGGTGTCGATCAGCATTTTCATGTCGGCGATTTTGTAGCTGACTTCCTGGAAGCGGATGATCTTGTGCCCGAACGCCTTGCGCTGGTTGGCGTACTTCACGGCCTCTTCAAAACACGCCTGCGCAAGACCGACGGCGCTGGCCGCCATGCCCACGCGCCCGCCCCCGAGCGTTTGCATCGCCTGCGCGTAGCCGCGGCCGGCTTCGCCGAGCAGGGCGTCGGCGGGCAGCAGGCAATCGTCGAAGATCAACTCGCCGGTCGGCGAGCCGCGATAGCCCATCTTCGCCAGCGGCGCGCCGGTCGAGAAACCTTTCGCGCCGCGCTCGACGAGGAACAGGCCCGTGCCGTGCTCCTGGCCGTCTTGGACGATCTTGGCCAACACGACGGCGAAGTCGCAGATCGGCGCGTTGGTGATGAACATCTTGGTGCCGTTGAGCAGCCAGCCGTCGCCCCGGCGTTCGGCGCGCGTGCGGATCGCGGCGAGGTCGGTGCCGCAATCGGGTTCGGTCAGGCCGAGACAGCCGATCAGCTCGGCGCGGATCAGCGCGGGCAGAAAACGATTTTTTTGCTTTTCCGTGCCGAAGTGGATAATCGGCGCGCCGCCCAGACCGACCGACGCCCCGGCCGAAAGAAAGGTGGAGGCGCAGGCGCGCGTCAATTCCTGGTGGAACGCCACCGCCTCGACGTAGGCGCGAGCGCTGCCGCCGTACTCCGGCGGATACAGCAGGCCGAGGTAGCCGAACTCCGCCAGCGCCTTGAGGTTCTCGCGCAGCAACGCGACTGCCTGGTCGAACGGCGCGCGATCCAACTCCGGCGCGCGCGGCGCGATTTTTTCCCGGCACAATTTCGCGAAGGCGTCGAGGCTCGCGTTCACTTCGGGTGCGTATTCGAAGTTCATTTCTGACCTCCCGGGATGCTGCGCGCAATCACCATGCGCTGGATTTCGCTGGTGCCGCCGCCGATCGAGGCGAGTTTGGTGTCGCGGAAAAATCGTTCGACGGGGTACTCGTGCATCAGGCCGTAGCCGCCGAAGATCTGCACCGCGTCGCTGGCGACCAACATGCCGGTCTCGCCCGCGTAGAGCTTGGCGATCGACGCTTCGAGATGGTTGATCGGCTGCCCCTGGTCCTTCTTCCACGCGACGCGATAGACCAGCGCGCGCAGCGCTTCGCAGAAGATGCGCAGATCGGCCAGCTTGTGCTGAATCGCCTGGAAATCGGCGATCCGGCGGCCGAACTGCTTGCGCTCGCTCGCATACTTCGTGGCCTGCTTGAGGATGAACATCGACGAGCCCAGCGCGGGGGCGAGCAGCGCGGAGCGGTCCCATTCCAGCGCGCCCAGCGCGGCGACAAAGCCGGTCCCTTCGGCGCCGAGCAGGTTCGCCGCGGGGACTTCCGCGTTTTCGAAAATGAGTTCGGAGGTGAGGCTGGCGCGCACGTTCATCTTGTGCAGCACCTTGCCGACCGAAAAGCCGGGCGTCCCCTTCTCGACGATGAACGCCGAGATGCCCATCGGGCCGTGGTCTTTGTTCGTCACCGCGAAGACGACGATCACGTCGGCGATCGGGCCGTTGGTGATGAACATCTTCGTGCCGTTGAGCCGCCAGCCGTCGCCGTGCCGCTCGGCGCGCGTGCGAATGGCCGCGGCGTCGGAGCCGGCGTCGGGTTCGGTCAGCGCCATCGCGCCGACCAGTTTGCCCGACGCGAGGCCGGGCAGGTACTTCTGTTTCTGCTCGGGCGAGCCGTGGCGCAGAATCGTGTCGCCGCACAAAAACGAATGCGCGCCGTAGGCCAGGCAGAAGCCGCCGTCGGCGCCGCCTTCGCCCAACGCTTCGCCGGCGAGACACGTGGTGACCACGTCCGCGCCGGCCCCGCCGTATTCTTCCGGGAAGTGCAGGCCGAGCAGGCCGAACTCGCCCATCTTCCGCCACGCCTCCCAGCTCCATTCGGATTTGAGATCGGCCTCTTCGCCCAGCGGCGCCAGTTCCTTCGTGGCGAACTTCAGCACCTGGTCGTGAAACGCGAGTTGCTCCGGAGTAAACGCGAAGTCCATCGAGGTCTCCCGGTAAGAGGTGAACGCGCCGCGCCTCAAGCGAAACGCGGCGCCGCCTTCCCCGCGCGAATGGCGCGGATGATTTCGTCGGATTCGCGCGCGCAATCGACTTCGATCCAGGCGCGGCCGCAGCCTTGCGCGGTGTGGCTGTCGTCGGCCGCGACCTTCGGATACGGAATCCGCGGGTCATCCCACTGCGGCGTGTAGAAGCCTTTGCTGCTGACCTCGACCGCGTCGATCGGCAGCTTGCGCGCCACGGCCGCCAGCACCTGCAACAGATCGTCAAACGGCAGATCGTACTCCGCCGGATGATTGAACACGTGCAGCGTCTCGGTCGCGCCGTGAATGCGGTTGACGTGCACGTAGCCGCGTTCGTGCACGGTCAGTTCCTCGCCCGCCAGAATGAGCAGGCCGTTGTCGGACGCGGGCAGCAGCGCACGCCAATCCGGGCGCTGCAGGTAATCGTGATCGGTGAAGGCCAGGGCGTCGAAACCGAGCTCGGCGTAGCGCGCGGCGACGCCGGCGGGCGTCAGCACCCCATCGGACGAAGTCGAGTGCGTGTGCAGCGCGATTTTCAGCAGGGGCATCTCACGCCCCTTCCCGCAGCACGCTGCCCAGGCCGGCGCGGATGAACGCCACCGTCTCGTCGGCCACCTTGCGCCGGTCCTTCGAACCCGTTTCCCAGATGTAGTAGTGATACGCGACGCGCTCGAGCATGCCGAGCAGGCTCACCGCCACGACCTGCGCGCGCCGCCGCGCGGTACGGCCGCGGTCGCCGGTCACGCCGGTGATGGCGCCGATCACGTCGTCGATGAGCGTTTGGAAAATCGCCTTGCGCTGCTCCTCGATCTCCGCGCTGACGCCGACCGCCTCGCGCAGAATGAGCACCAGCATGTCGCGCCGGCCGTTGCAGAAGCGGTCGAAGAACGCGCGGCCGGCGTTCTCGAAGCGGTCGAGCGGCGAGCCGTCGCGCGCGAAGGCCTCGCCCAGCGTGCGGCGCAGCGCCCAACCCGCTTCTTCGAGCAGTTGGCGCAGCAACTCTTCCTTGTTGGGGAAGTACAGGTAGAACGCGCCGACCGACAGGCCCGCCGCCCGGGCGATGACGGCGATCGGCGCGGCCGACATCCCGCGCTCGGCGAACAGGCGGCGCGCGGCGGTCATGATCTGGCCCCGGCGCAGGTCCTTCATCCGCCGGAACTTCACCGCCGGTTTGCCGTTTCGCCGAGGCATGTGGTTCACCCGAATTGATGAAACTGACGTTAGATTCATTAGCCGCAGACGGTTCTCTAGCACCGCCGAAAACGGCTGTCAAGCGAAGGGAAATCGGATCGGCCGGCCGCATTCGGCAAGAAACGAAACGCTGGTTTCCAAGGTTCATGCAACGCCGTGCGTATTCGGTTTTGAATGCTCGCCAATCATGGTTGGCTCAGGCGCCAGACCTCATAGCTCTCGATCGTCGGCAGGCCGAGCGCGAACGGCAGCGGCCCGAAGACGGTCGAATAAAACCCGACGCCCTCGCGCACGGAAAGAACCGCAAAGAGCGAGGGGACAACCGCCGTCGCGCGATCCACCAGCGTGAAATGATCGCGATCGACCTTCTCGAGATTGGTGTTGTTCAGCGGGACGACGAGCAGGTCGCGCGGCAGGATGCGGCTCCCGTCGAAATTCAGCGGCGAATGCCCCAGGGCCTCCAGATAATATTGAAATCCCCAATGGCCCTGAAACCAGATCGCGCCGGCGAGCGGGGCGTACTTTTGGTGGATGACGCCGGCGTTTTCCTTGATCGTTTTCGCCCACTGGTAATCGCCGGCGGTCACCCCCAACGACAGGAAGTAGGCGAGCAGCAGCAACAAAACCAGCGCGGGCCGCCGCATGGCGCGGGCGTCGATCTTGGCGCGCTCTTCCAGCCGGCGAGCCAGGAGAATGCCCAAGACGGGCGCGGCCGGCAGCAGATTGCGCCCGCTGATGGTCCAATTCACGAACGTCGTGAAGACCAGCGTTCCGATCAGCCAGCAGGCCAGGAAAACGGCTTCTCGGTCGCGGCGTCCGGCGAGATCGGCGACCACGACGGCCAGAATCCAAAGCCCGGAGATCAAAAAAATCAGCAGGTGCGCGACGTGCGCCGCGGAAAGCGGGACCATCTGCGGAAAAAATTGGCGGGGCGGGACGATCAAGAGCGCCAGGCAAGCCAGCAAGACGCAGACCGCCAGCGGCCAGAGGTCCGTGGTCCGTCGCCGGATCGCCGTCGCCAGCAAAAGCGCGGTGAGCAACACGCCGCCCATGAACTCGAGCCCGATCAACGCCCGCGTGAACCAACCGCCCGCGGCGTATCCCGAGCCGACGTGTCCCAGGCTGTAGCCGGCGACGTCAGCCGCGAACGCGACGCCGTATAGCCGCGATGTGTACAACTCATATCCGGCAAGAACGACAAGCGGTAAGAGCAAAGCCAGCGCGCCGAGTTTGGGCCGGCGACCGTCGAGCAACCAGAAAAGCAACAGCAGCGGCAGCAGGGCGACGCCGAAGAACTTGGTCAGGACCGCCAGGCCGGCCAGCGCTCCCGCCAGAAAAAACCAGCCGAGACTTTTCGTTTCCCGGCCGCGCAGCCAGCAGTCGATCGCCCAGCACCAGAACGCGAGCAGCAGCATATCGCACATCGCGGTCGCGCCCGACACGAGGAAGACCGGCGTCGCCAGACAAACGAGCGCGGCGAAAACGGCGTGCTTCGTGAAACGCCCGGCGACCCGATAAACGCCGATCATCGCGGCCGCCGCCGGCGCCAGGCCGGCCAGATGGATGGCGCGTTCGCCGAAGCCGAAGAGAAAACCGACGAGCGCGTAATAGTAACAAGCCAGCGGCGGGTTCTTCATCACCGCGGCCATGGGCATGACGTGGCCGTACCAATTGATCGAGAAGCCGTAGAAGTCGAGCGGATGAAGCAGGATGTGGCGCGCGCCGTACAGAAAGAGCGTGTCATCCATGTTGAACGGCTTGCCCAGGAACGGCGCCAGACTCAGCACCGCGACGCCCGCCGGCCAAAGCCCGAAGAGCTGCGCGGATCGGCTTCTCGGCGCGGTCATAAACTTCCCGCGAAAAACCGGCCGATCTTCATGGCCGTCGTGAAACGATCATCGCGAGAGGCGTCGAAATACAAAACGGTTCATCTCTCTAAGCTGACAGGTTGCGGACCTTTACCATACTTTCCCGGATATCGTGAAAGCGCCCCAGAAAAGCGGGTGGGTGTGCCGATAGCGCGCGCGGATCTTCTCGATCTCGGCCAGTTTGGCGGCCTGCAGCGTTGGGCCCGACGCCTCGCCCGCCACGACGCGCGGGGTCCAGAACTGCATCAACTCGCGCGTTTCCAGATCGGGAACCGACCACGCGCTGGCCAGCACGGTCGTTACGCCGGACAGCGTGAAGGCGTAGCGCAAGCCCACCAGACCTTGCGCTTCGCGCACATGGCCGAAGCCGGTCTGGCAGGCGGAGAGCACCGCGCAGGACACGCTGTCGAGGTTCAGGCCCGTGACCTCAAAGCCGGTCAGCAAGCCGTCGTCGGCGACGCTCCCGGCCGCGGGCGGCTGG
The DNA here is from genome assembly GCA_003170555.1 of Deltaproteobacteria bacterium. GTDB lineage: Bacteria > Lernaellota > Lernaellaia > Lernaellales > Lernaellaceae > FEN-1099. Next base: position 5,885 of record PMZC01000349.1, on the reverse strand, counting down.
TTGGCCCGGGCGAAGGCCAGGCCGCAGAGATCCAGCGGATTGGCGACCACCTCGGCGAGCGGCGCGCCATTGATGACGTTCGGGCTGAAGCCGCCGCCGCGTAAGCCGGTGTCGTCGGACGGACCCGCCGTCTCGCGCGCGATGACGTAGCCGTGCGTGGCGAAGTACAGGAAACGGCGCCCGGGCGCTCGGCTTTTGATGCGCGCCTCCTCGGCCGCGCCGGCGAGCAGCACCTCGGCGTCCGCCCCGAAGCTCGGCGCCACTTGATTGACTTCAACGCCGGTGTTTTCGAGGCGCGGGAAGCTGAGCGGACCGCGGTTCGACGACGGGGGCGGCGGCTCGCCGAAGCTGGGATCGCCGACCAACAGGGCGCCTTGTCCTTGCGGTTTGCGACCGGCCACCCGGATGAGTTCACGCGCCGACATTTCGTAGCCGAAGACGTACTGACCGACGAGGTAATTGCCCGCTTCGTCCACCAACACTTCATACGGAATCGTCGCGAGCGCTGAATCGGCGCTGACCAGCACGAGTTGTCCGGCGCGCAGCTTGGCGCGATACGGCGCGAGAACGCCGGCGTAGAGCTTCGCCGCCGCCGTCTTGTACTCCTGCTCGATCGCCGCGCCGTCGGCCGCAGCCGCGAGCAGCGCCGCGGCTTGTGCGGGTTGGAAATGGCCGTAGACCTGCTCGACGAGGCGGTCCACCGCTTCCGCGGGCTGGCTGGTCGATACGCTCACGCCGTTCTTGCCGACGATGAAGAATACGTAGACCTCGTCGCCTTCTTCGCCCAGCGAATTGGGCGCCGGCGCGTACGGCGCGAAGCGATAGACGTCGATCAACCCCGCGTCGGCCGGCAACGCCTGCTCTACTTCGGCCGCCGTAGCCTGCAATAGCTGCTTGTTGCGGACGTAGCGGGCGCTTTTCGCCGCCAACTGGCGATCGACCGCCGTCACGTTTTCGGACCAACCGTGCAGGCGCTCGGCAAACAGCTTGCGCCGGGCCTGATCCTGTTCGCGGACCATCTGATTGAAAAACTGCGACTGCACCTTCACCGCGGCGCGGTATTGCACCATCAGGTCGCGCGTCGTCGGATCGCCCAGCACCGCCATGGCTTCGCGATTGGCCAGCGCCGCGTCGAACTGCAGTCCCTTGAGAAACACCACGCGTTCGTAGGCCGCCGCCGCGTCGCCGGCGCTCAGGAAAAACGCGATCTGACGATGGATCAGCGGGCGATTCAGCGCCAGAAACTGCAGGCCTTCGCCGGAAAATCCCGCTTCCAGGTTCTTCACGATGTGCTTTTTGATGTTGTCGAAGGCGAGGTTGAACTGCGTCTTCGCCTGCTCGCGGTCGCCGACCTGCCAGGCGAGGGCGCCCAGGTGGTCGCGCGTGCTGATCGTGTCGGGATGCTCCTCGCCCAACATCGTCTGCCGGGTGTGCAACGCGCTGGCGAAGCTTTGCCGGGCGCGGTCGTGGTCGCCGCGCAACATCGCCAGCAGACCCAGGTGATCAAGCGAGGCGGCGGTCAACGGATGTTCCTGGCCGAACAGCTTGAGCCGAACCTGATACGCTCCATCAAGCAGCTTGTCCGCCTCGTCCAGGTCGTCCTCATAAAGGCGCACCATCCCCAGATCGTCTTGCAGATCGGCGGTGTTCGCGCTCGTCCCCTGCGCGGCCTGATCCCGCCTGGCCGACGCCGCGAGCGCCGCGGTCAGATTGTCTTCCGCCTGCGACCAATCGCCCAGGCTGGCGTAATGCAGGCCGAGATCGGTATAGGTGGCGATCGTCGCCGGATGGTCGGCGCCCCAAATCTTGCGTTGGGTTTCGAGGGCCCGCGTGTAAGCTTGCTCGGCTTGGGCCTGATCGCCGGTGGCTTCGTAGTACCGCGCCAGTTCGCGGGTGGCCTCGGCGATGGCCGGATGCCCGGGCGGCAAGGCCCGCTGCTGAATCTCGACCGATCGCGCGATCGCCTCGCCGGCCCGATCGAACTGGTAATTGTTGCTGTAGAAACGCCCTTCGTTGAGCAGCGCCTCCGCGTACTCCTGGCTCTGTTCGCCGAAACGCTGTCGGCTCTGCTCGACCTGCGTTTGGTAAATCTGCTCGGCTTCCTGAGAGCGGCCGGTGACTGAATACAGATCGGCCAACTCCTGCTGCGTTTGCTGCGCTTGCGGATTGTCCGGCGCGCCCTGCTGAATCGCCGTCGCCTGCTCCAGATCGGCCTGGGCCTGCGCGTAGTCGCCGGCCGCGATATTGACCTGCGCCCGCTGGGTCAGCGTGTCGGCGACGACCGGGCTTTGCGCGCCGAAGACCTCCCGCTGGATGTCGACCGCCTGCGTGAGATTGATTTCCGCGCGCGCGTAATCGCCGATCGCCGCATTGGCCTGCGCGACGCGGGTCAGCGTCGAGGCGACCTCGGCGGTGCGTTCGCGCAGCGCCTCCGGCTGAATCTGAGCGATCTGGTCCAGCTCCTCGCGCGCTTGCTGGTAGTCGCCCGACGCGATGTTGACGTCGGCCAGTTCCGTCAGCGTGCCCACGACCGGCAGACTGCGTTCGCCGGCGTAGCCCCGTTCCATCGCCAGGGCGAGGTTGAGCAGCTTTTCCGCTTCGGCGTAACGTCCCCAATCGGAATAGAGGTTGGCCAGCAAATGATACACCTGGGCGATTTCGGGATGCCTGGCCGCCACGTCATCGCCGGTCCAAGCGATGTTTTTCCAAGCGGCGAGGGCGTCCTTGAATTTTGTTTCGGCGTCGGGGTACCGGCCCATTTTGTGATCGACCAGCGCCAAGGTGGCCAGGTTGGTCGCCGCCAGCGGATGATTGGCCGGCAGCACGGCGTGGATCACTCCTTGCGCCGAACGTGCGCACTCGCCGGCGTGGGAGAAGTCGCCCATGGCCAGCAGGAGCCGCGCTTTGCGATCCAGCGTTTCGCCGTAGAACGGGTGTCTGTCTCCCAGCACGCGCGCGGCGAGCGCCAGGGCTTTGTCGAAGCCGGCGAGCGCCTCGGCGTACTGCGCCGCTTCCTGGTCGCGCCAGGCCAGGTTGGCCAGGGTGAGCGCCACGTCGGGATGATTCTCGCCCAGCTTTTGCGTCTGGATCTGCAGCGCGAGATCGAGCAGCGGCCCGGCCTGGTCCGGCCGGTTGCGCTTGAGGTGCAGCAACGCGAGGTGATTGAGAAACTGGGCCAACTCCGGATGGCTCGGCCCCAGCGCCTGACCCGCCGCCTCGATGTTTTTCTTGAAGCCGGTCTCGGCGTCTTGGTATTCACCCAGGGCGAACTTCAGCGTTATTTCGGCGTCGGCCTGGCGCACCGCCAGCACGTGATCCGCCTCGTACCGTTGCGCCAGCTCGCCGCTTTTTTGCAGCACCGCGCGCGCGTCGCGATACCGCGCGAGGGCGATCAGCAGCCGCGCCCGATCGATGAGCAGCGCGGCCTTTCGTTTTTCGTTTTCGTCGCCGTTCAATCGCTCGCGAATGGCCAGCGCCTTTTGGAAATCGGCATCCGCGTCGGCGTAATGCGCGATCAGGAAGTTCAAGCGGCCGACCTGGCGATAATAAAGCGCCATTTCGTCGCTCTGTTCGCCCGCGGTCGCGGCCAGAATCGCCACGGCCGCCTGCGACTCGGTCATCGATGGTGCATACTGGCCCGCCAGCAGGTACTCGTGCGCCAGATTCAAGCGCGCCATGCCGGTCGCCTGGGACTGCGGCCCGGCGCTTTGCGTATAGTATTCGACGGCCTGCGCCAGGTACGGAACCGCCTCGGCGTACCGTCCTTCTATTTCCAGCTTCAGCGCGAGTTCGGTGAGCTGCTCGCCGGGGTTCTGCCTCGTTTGGCCCTGCCGAATCAACGCCGGTTTCCGCTCCGGCGCACGCCCCTGTTCCTGCAGCCGCGCCAGCCGGACCCGCGGGTGAGTGCGCATGTCGGCCAGAACAATTGGCTGCAAATCGCCCAAGTCGTAAGTGGTGCGGTCGGCGCGACCGAGAAACCAAACCATGGAGTAATGCTTTTTCTTGATGGTGACGGCGCCGATGGCGGAATTCTCCATATCGGCGCGAAAGACGTCGCCTTTCGCCACAAAATTATCTTGATCCACGATGGGCAATATCGTGAGAGTCGGGATTCCCCAGAGCCGACTGGCCACCATCAACCAATTACTAGACGACTGCTTTGCCGTCTGTATCTTGACCACGTAGTCGAAATCCGAGTAGTCCGGACGTTCATCGCGTTTGTAAGAGAACAAAAGATATAGATTTGCTTTGCCGTCGTTTATTGTCTTGCCATCAAAATAACGCAAGTCGCTCGGCCGGTCGTCGGCGGGAATAACGAGAACGTTGACTGAATACTGACTGTCATAGCGTGAAGTCCCTACGACCTGACTGGTAAAGCTGGTGGCGCCACAACCCGCCTGCAAAAACAAAACGATGACCACCAATGTCAAAAAAACCGCTCTTACATGCCTGCTCATCAAAACCTCCAGTATCTCGAAAACGGAGAGAGTTCTCTCACTCGAGGTTATAAATCACGGATGTTTGTTGCCGGTGTTACTATCTTGACTTCCGCCCGCTGTCAACCTCCGACAGATTCGGAGCGGTGATTCTTGTCACCGGCCGAACCGGCGTGAGTTCAGTCCAAATGCAGATCAAAGGTTCGATCGAATTTCACCCCTTGGCTTGAATCATTGACGAAGAAGACCTTTCGCAGAACGATTTTGTTATTTACGCGCACTTCGAACGTGGCGCTGGAGGTCCCGGGAATCGCCGCGTTCCATACCCAGAAACGAAACGCATTGGCGCCGCGGCGGCAGAGCGCCGTGATTTCGACCCATTCGGTAAAGCCCGGATGATGGCCGATTTGTGCGCCGTGCTCGCCGCGTCCCCAGTAGCCGTGGACCGCAACTTGGCCGTTGACCAAAATGCGCGCTTCATCGTCGACGTTCAAAATACGCGCGAAAACGCGACCGCGAACCGCGGACTCCGGCGTAGGTGTCAATTGGACCGCGGGTGCGGGCGTCGGCGCCGGCGGCGGAGTCGGCGCGGATGGCGGCGCGGTTTGCTGCGCGTCCCGCGAGCACCGGAAACCCAAGTCCCAGACCCAATAGACTGGTGACTTGTTGTCTCGGTATGAAGTACGTACAAACCTCGGGCTGGTCATCCAGCTACCGCCGCGGATCACGCGTGACTTACCTGATGAGGGACCTCGTGGATTATTCGCTGGACTAGATTGATAGTAGTTGTCATCGTACCAATCCGCCGTCCACTCCCAGACGTTCCCGCTGATGTCACACAACCCGAATGGGTTGCGCGTGAAGCTGCACACCGGCGA
>PMZC01000349.1:163-533 GCA_003170555.1 Deltaproteobacteria bacterium | reverse complement strand
GCCTCCGTCGGCAGGCGCTTGCCCCGCCAGCGGCAGTAGGCGTCAGCGCTATTCCAGTTAATCCCGATAACCGGGTGGTTCCTGTGGCGCACGTCGTTGCTAAAAAACGTATCATACGATGGGTTATCCACAAATTGTGCCGATATGCACACGCCGGCGTTAACGCATAAGGCATATTCGGCTACCGTCACTTCGTGCTCGTCCATGTAGAACGAGTCTAGGCTCACACGGTGCGCCGGTTTCTCATCATCGTTGCACTGGTTGTCACCCTCTACGCAGCCCATCATAAACGTGCCGCCGGGAAGCAGAACCATTCCATCTATCTCGTGTGGCAGTGGAGCCGGCGGAGGCGCCGGGAGCGGGGTTGGGG
>PMZC01000349.1:0-154 GCA_003170555.1 Deltaproteobacteria bacterium | reverse complement strand
GGTATGAGGAGCGCACGCTTCCCGGACCGCTGTTCCAGCCGCCGCCGCGCAGGCCGCGCGACGTACCCGATGCCGCACCGTGCGGGTTGTTGGGTTGATCGGCTTGATAAGACGCCTCGTTGTACCAATCCGCCACCCATTCCCAGACGTTCCC
>PMZC01000391.1 GCA_003170555.1 Deltaproteobacteria bacterium | reverse complement strand
ACCGCATCGGCCTGGTGCCGCAGCAGATCGCCTTCGACCGCGACGCGCCGGTGACCGTGCTCGACTTTCTCTGCCTCGCCGAGCAGCGCCGCCCGTTGTGGCTCGGGCGGCGGCGCAAGATCGTTGAGCAGGCGATGGCCGCGCTGGAATTCACCCATGCGGCGAACCTGGCGTCGAAGACGCTCGGCACGCTGTCCGGCGGCGAATTGAAACGCGTGCTCGTCGCGGCCGCGCTGCGGCAGGAGTTGGACATTCTGCTGCTCGACGAACCGGGCGCCGGTTTGGACGTGGCGGGCGACGAGTTGTTCTGCGAATTGCTCGACAAGCTGGCGCATGACGCCGACCTGACCGTGCTCTGGGTGTCGCACGATCTGTCGGCGGTGCAGCGCCACGCGCAGCATGTCATCGCGTTGAACCGCACGGTGTTGTTNNCGCATCACGGCGCTGTACGGGCTGATGGCGATCGGCGCCGAGCCCGCGCATTGTGAAGACTGCGAGGCCGGCGTGCCGCACGAACACCTGGGCCGCAACGTATGAACCCGCTCGTCGCCTGGCTCGAACCGACCTTTATGCAGCGCGCGGCGCTCGGGCTCGCGTTGCTGGCGCCGGCGTGCGCGGCGATGGGCACGCAGGTGGTGCAGGCGCGGATGGCGTTTTTCTCCGACGCCATCGCGCACAGTGCGTTCACCGGCGTGGCGATCGGCTTGGTGCTGGGCATCTCGCCGGTGGCCACGATGGTCGCCTTCGCGCTGGCCGTGGCGGTCGCGGTGATCCTGTTCAAATCGACGGGCCGGCTGCCGACCGACACGGTGATCGGCGTTTTTCTTTCGGCCGCGGTGGCGCTGGGCCTGGCGCTGGTGAGCCTCACGCGGCAGACGGTCAGCTTCACGAAATACCTGTTCGGCGACGTGCTCGCGATCACCAACGGCGAACTCGCCGCCGCCGCCGCGCTGGCCGTCGCCGCCTTTGCGTTTCTGCTGCTCTTCGGCAATCGCCTGGCGCTGGCCGGCCTGTCGCCGAGTCTCGCGCGCACGCGGGGCGTGGCCGTGGTGTGGCTCGAAACGCTGTTCGCGCTGCTGCTCGCCGCGTTGGTCGCGGTGTCGGTGCGGTTCGTCGGCGCGCTGCTGGTGACCGCGCTGCTGCTGGTTCCGGCCGCCGCGGCGCGCCAGGCCGCGCGTTCGGTATCCGGCAATTTCTGGCTGGCGGTGGTCATCGGCCTGGCCGCGAGCATGGTCGGCCTGTTCGCCAGCTTTCAGTTCGACGTGTCCACCGGCGCGAGCGTGATTCTGGCCGCCGTGTTTTTGTTCGCCGCGTGCGCCGTAATCGGCCGCGTGCGCCGCGGGCGGTGACCAGCGGATTAGAGCTGACGGCGTGGTCCGTCGTCGCGACCCTTCGTAAGGAAAGACACGATTTCGTCCTCGGCTTTCAATGCGATTGATTCTGGCGTAACGTCCACGCGCGGTGTTCCGCTGAACCGCACAAGATGTTGCTCGCGCTCCAAGAAAAATGTGATATACATGTCGCACAGACCAACGACGGAGGCGCCAGAAGATGGCCAAGAAAGCCAAGCGACCCCGGACGAAGACGTGGCCAGAAATGAGCATGACGGAAACGAAACCAGTGCCCGTCGATGAATTGTCTCTGGATCCGGAAAACCCGAGACTAGTGGAACGAGGATTCACGATTGATGACCAGGATAATATCCTCAAAGTGCTATGGCAAGAACGCGCGGTCAATGAGATCGTCAACTCAATTGCCGCGAGTGGCTATTGGCAGCAGGAAGTACTCTTCGCCGCCGAGGAGAAAGGCCAGTTGGTTGTCGTAGAGGGAAACAGGCGCCTGAGTGCAGTTAAGCTCCTACTGAGTAAAGAACTGCGGGAAAAAATCGGCGCCACCGGGATTCCCATCATCAGCGAATCCAAACGCAAGGATCTGCGTACACTTCCAGTAATCATGTGCACGAGGCAATCTCTTTGGCAGTATGTTGGTTTCAAACATGTCAACGGTCCTCAAGATTGGGACTCTATTGCGAAAGCGGAATACGTTGCCAGCGTCCACAAGGAATACGGAGTAAGCCTAGAAAAAATCGCAGAAACCATTGGCGATGACAACCTTACGGTGAAGCGGTTGTACCGAGGGCTGATGGTGTTGCAGCAAGCCGAGACGGCGGCGGGCTTCGACCATAAAGATTCATGGAAGAAAAAGTTTCCCTACTCACATTTGTGGACGGGGCTGGGTTACCAAGGTATACAGGAATTCCTGGAAATTAATCCCGACGACTGGACGAACTCGAATCCCGTGCCCAGAAAACGGATTACGCAACTTGGAGAGCTGTGTCTTTGGCTCTTCGGTAGCCGCGAGCAAGGAATTCGTCCAGTGGTCTTGAGCCAGAATCCGGACCTTCGAATCCTCGACGAAGTTCTCAAGTCGAAAAACGGCTATGTGGCTTTGCGCTCGAAACTGCCCTTATCTGTCGCTCTTAAGGTCAGCAGAGGCGACGAGGCTCTTCTCCGCGAAGCGTTGGTCGTCGCGGAACAGGCTCTTCGTGAATCGATGGGTTACATCCCTACTGGCTATGACGGCGCAACTGACCTTTTGGAAAAGGCAAAAGACATCGAAAAACTAGCACACGCTATTCGTGAAGAGATGGGCAAACGGTCCGCCGTAAGTGATGAGGGCCGGCCAGTCGCTCGCCTCAAGAAAGAGGCTAGAGATGCCCATTGAGCCAGCAGCAGTATCCGTAAAGGCACCCGTAGAAGACCTAGCGGATTGGCTCGAGATCCGTGCATTCCGAGATCGGGACGGCAACGGTTCCTACATTGACCTGCTCAACGCACTTCGTATGTCGGGCACGGTCGACGCATTATCGGAGGACGATGATGAAGCGGAGCCCGAGGCAAGAACGTGGGAAGATCCGTACGAGGGTGCTGCGGAAAGCGCACTTTCTGAGATAGCAGACCGTTTCAAAGCGTGCGGCGCAGAAGACGGTAGTTATCCATTTGAAACTGGAGCGAATTTCGTTGCTCTGACCAGCAACACCCACTCAAGCGTATATGTTTTCCTGCTGCTCCTCAGCTGTTACGGTCAGCATCCAAGTGTTCGGGGAGCTGCCGGAGAAAAGCTGTTCGAAGAGGTCTGCGCCAAGGCAGCAGAGGCCTATTTGGGTGGAAGACACGCTAACGTCAAATCGCTTGTTTTCGGCTTTCCACGAAGAGTGCTTCCCAGGGGATTTCGAGATGCTGTGACCGCTCTTTGCGGTGCTCTCCAGGAGGGAAGGGGGCCAAAAGCCCGACCGAATCTGAGGGACCAAAAGGATGCAAAACTAGATGTGGTTGCTTGGCGCGGATTCGATGATGGCCGCGCCGGTAAGCTCATTGCATTTGGCCAATGCGCGACCGGAAGTAATTGGACCGAGAAGCTGACTGAGTTACAAGCCGATAAATGGTGTTTTCTGTGGATGGAAGAGATGCCGGCTGTCAATCCTATCCGGGTTTTTTTTGTTCCGCATCGGGTCAGCGAAAGGGAATGGATTAGCGCAAACGCCTATGGAGGTATCCTATTTGATCGGTGCCGTATCGCTCGGCATTCACAGTTGCTTGGAAGACCGTTGCAGCGACAACTGGAAGCATGGTCTCAACATGTTCTGACGAAGATCGGGGGCTGGCGTATCAACGAATGATGAGACATCGATTCCACGCTCTGTGCCCGTATTTTGCGATGTTCCCCGAGAGCTTTGCAGAAACCTGGATAGAGCGACTTACCAAACCGGGCGATCTTGTTCTCGATCCGTTTTGCGGCAGGGGGACGACTCCTCTTCAAGCACTGCTGATGGGCAGAAGCGCCGTTGCCGGAGATATCAATTCAGTGGCATACTGTGTGACAAAAGCAAAAACCAATGCGCCGACGCTCGCCGCAATCCGACGCCGAATCACGCTTCTTGAAAGCCGATACGACTCAGCTATCTGGGAAAAGGAACGACTTGCACTGCCTCAGTTCTTCAGATGGGCATTCACCTCAGAGACTCTGCGGCAGTTGCTTTATCTCCGAACGATTCTGTCATGGAACTCGTCTAAAACAGACTGTATGATCGCTGCGCTTATTCTGGGCTCGCTGCACGGAGAGACGCTCCACTCCGATTCCTATTTGAGCAATCAGATGCCCCATACCATCAGCACAAAACCTCTGTACTCCGTTCGATTCTGGAAGGAGCGAGGTTTACGGCCGCCGAAGCGAGATGCTTTTGAGTTGCTTCGTAAACGTGCTACGTTTCGATACGAAAGCCCGGTTCCAGACAAGGTAGCAACGGTGTTTCATTCCGACTTCAGAAATCTCCCGGGTTTTTTCAAGACCAGATCTTCGAGGCCTCGGTGCGTTATTACTTCGCCTCCGTATTTCGATGTGACGGATGTTGAGGAGGACCAGTGGCTTCGGTTGTGGTTTCTTGGCGGCCCCCCTCGGCCGAAGGGAGGGAATGGTCATGGGGACTATCGCCACGATTCGCGCGCAGCCTTCTGGGATTTCATCTCCGATATGTGGCGCTCAATGGGACTTCTCGCGGGCAAGAAAACAAATATGGTTATCCGCCTTGGTGGAAAAAGCCTTGATCCTACGGAAATAGTCGAGGGACTCAAGGCCACAAGCATTTTCACCAGACGCAAGGTGAATCTTGTTTCTCAGGAGATAAGTGAGATCAAAAACCGCCAGACGAATTCTTTCCGACCAGGGTCCAAAGGGCTGGCCTTTGAGGTGGACTGTCACTTCCTGATAAATTAGTTATCTTAAGTCCGCTTCTTCCTAATTTTACACTTCACTTATTCGAACGGCGACCACGCGGGTTCGGTCCGCAGCAGGCAATCGGGTCCGTCGCCGACGAGATCGAGGCGGTCGATCTCGCGCAGCGCGTCGTAGACGTAGCGTTCGTTCTGCGGCTTGTAGAAATGGAACAGGCTGCGCTGCAGCTTGCGTTCGCGATAGGCGAGCGGGCGGTAGACCGTTTCGTCGGAATACGGGTCGATGCCCGTGAACTGCATGCAGGCCGACGCGGTGCCGGGCATGGGCACGAAATCCTGAATCTGGCAGTCGAGGAAATTATATTTGCGCACGAATTGCGCGACCTCGATCGCGTCTTCCATGCGGCTGCCCGGGTGCCCGCTGATGAAAAACGGCGTGATGGTCATCTCCGGCAGTTGCAGTTTCTGCGCGAGCGCCTGGAAGCGTTGGATGAAACTCTCGATTACACCGCGATCGTACTTGTGCAGGTAGCGGGACACCGAGCCGGACACGTGCTCGAAAGGAATCTTCAGGTGGCCCGGCAGGTAATTGCGCATGATCTCTTCGAGCATCTCGTCGGCCAACGCATCGGTTTCCATGATGTCGATGCGCAACTGGCTGGACAGGTAACAGCGCTCCACGCCGTCCACACCGCGCACCGCGCGCAGCACGTCGAGGTATTCGCGATGATCGGTGTTCAGCCGCGGGCAGCGCGCCGGCTCGAGGCAGCTCGGGCGGGTGCAAGCGGCCAATTCTTCTTCGCCGGCCGTGCAGCCCATGCCGTACATGTTGGCCATCGGCCCGCCGACGTTGCTGATCCAGCCGCGGAAGTAACGCAGGCCCGAAATCTGCGCCGCCTCCTGCAGGATCGACTGGCGGCTGCGCTGACTGAGATGGCGGTGCTCATACACGTGCTGACCGCAGAAGGCGCAATCGCCGAAGCAGCCGCGATGGGTGGTGATCGCGTACTTCACCGTTTCGAACGAGGGAATCGGCCCCGCTTCGCGATACTTCGGGTGCGGCGTGCGCGAATACGGCAGCGCGTAAATGCGGTCCATCTCGCCGGTGGACAGCGGCCGCTGCGGCGGCGTCTGCACGAGCACGAGCGCGCCGCAGTCCTGCACCACGGGACGCGGGCGGCGGTAGTAGTCGGCGTTGGCCGCATCGACGCGGAAGGCCTCGACGAAGGCGGACTTGGCGGTTTGCAGGTTTTCCCAACTCGGGAGCAGCGCCGGCTCAGCCGGGAGGACCGCGGCGACGTTTTCGCGCTGTCGCGAGACGGCATAGACCACGCCGCGAATGGCGCGGCATTCGGCCAGGTCGCCGCCGCGGGCCAGCGTCTTGGCGATCAGCGACATCGCGCGTTCGGGGTGGCTGTAGACCAGCAGATCCGCGGCGCATTGCGCCAGCAGGCCGGGACGCAGGTTGTCGTCCCAGAAATCGTAGTGGGCGAAGCGGCGCATCGTCGCTTCCAGGCCGAACAAGACCACCGGCGTTTGCGGATACACCCGCTTGCACAACTCGGTGTAGGTCTGGCAGGAGCGATCGGGCCGCAAGCCCGGCAGGCGACCCGGGCTGAAGAAGTCGATTTTGCGCGGCCGCTTCGTGGGCCGGTAGTTGGCGACCATCGAATCGTTCTTCCCGGAATTGATCGCGAAGAACAGCCGCGGGCGGCCGAGTTGTGTGATATCGCGCTCGTTGTTCCACGCCGGCTGGGCGATGAAGCCGACGCGCAGGTTGAACGTCTCCAGCACCCGTCCGACCACCGCGACTTCGAAGCTCGGATGATCGATGAAGGCGTCGCCGGTGACGATGATGACGTCCAACTGCTCCCAGCCGCGCCATTCCATTTCGCGGCGCGACATCGGCGGGTGTCGGAAGGGACCTCGTTCAGTCGCGACGAAACTCATGTTGTCCTTACCTCTCCCGAGATAAATTCGGCCAACGCAGCGAACCTAAAAAACGCCAACCCTCGGGGACCGGCGTCCACGAACCATCAATCGCTCGGCGAACCGCGGCGATGGCGCGATCCACCGCTTCGGGCACGGCCGCGCCGCACGCCAGATGACCGGCCGCCAAGGACGACAACGCGCAGCCGGTTCCGTGCACCACGCCGCCGTGGAAACGCGGCGCGCGCCACGTACGCCGCTCGCCGGGGCCGATCAGCAAATCGACCGGTTCGCCGGGCAGATGCCCGCCTTTGATCAGCACGTATTGCGCGCCGGCCGCGCGCAGTTGTTCGGCGGCGCGCTCCATGTCGGCGAGCGAGCGAATCGCCAGCCCGGTCAACGCTTCGGCTTCGGGAATATTGGGCGTGATCAACGTGGCGCGGGGCAGCAGTTCGCGGCGCAAGACGGCGATCGTTTCGTCGTCGGCCAGCGATCCGCCGGCGCCCGCGTTGAGCACCGGGTCGACCACCAGCGGCGCCTTCGCCGACAGTCTCGTCAAATGCTTCGCCACGATGTGCGCGACGGGGCCCGCGCCGATCATGCCGACTTTGATCGCCGCGATCGGCAGATCATCCGCCAGCGCGCCCAACATCTGATCGACCAGGGCGGCGTCGACGGGAACGAAGCGCGCGTCGCCGTGGGGACGCTGGACAGTCAGCGCCGTGACCACGCCCGCCGCGCGCACCGACACCGAAGCCAGCGCCGCGACATCGGCGAGCAACCCGGCCCCGCCGGTGGGGTCGAGGCCCGCGACGCACAGCACTAGCGG
>PMZC01000166.1 GCA_003170555.1 Deltaproteobacteria bacterium | reverse complement strand
ACGGCATGTTCAAGAACTTCAATTTCAAAGACTGGGTTGCTTTCCTCGAAACGTACGGCCAGCCGTTGCGCGTCGGCTATTACGACGCGGCGGCCACCGAGGATGAGCGCGAGATTCTGGCGCGGGCCGTCATCGACCTCGCCACCGACGCCGGCGTCACCATTCCGAAGGGGATGGAGATCGAATTCAAGGCGGCGCTCGGCGGCGACACGCAAGCCTTCGAACGGATGATCAACGTCATCGACCGTTATTACTCGCTGATCTTTTCCGGCGGCGAACTGACGAACCTCGCCGGCGAAAAGGGCGCGCGCAATCTGGGCGTCGTACATGAACGTCGCGCCAACTACCGCGTCGATTTCTGGGGCGCGGACATGGCCGAGGCGATCAGCGAGGGATTTTGCAAACCGCTGGTGAAATGGAATTTCGGCGAGCGGCCCGGCTATCCGAAGTACATTTTCGAAGCGAGCCGTATTGACGAATTATGCACGCGGTGGGGCATCGACAAAGAAGCCATCGACCGCAACATTCCGATTCCGTCGACCTACTTCTATCGCACCTACGGCTGGCCCGTGCCGGAGCCGGGCGAAGGCGTGATCGTGCCGCCGGCGGGGAAACGACCTGATAGCCCGACCTCGCCGGTGACCGCGTTGTCGCGCGGCGGTTTCGACGGGCCGGTCGATCCGGACTTCGCAATGATCGACGCTTACGCGGAACGCGGGGCGGCCGAAGTGGTCGGCCAATATACCGACCTGATTACGCGCCTCACCACGGCAGCCGAGCAGATCGACACGAACGGCGACGACGCCGAACTCGCGGCGCGGCTGCAAACTACGGTCGGCGCGAAGCCGCAACAAGCATTCCGTGAAACGCTGGCCGCGCATCTGCGCGATTACCTCGTCGCCGGCCTGGCCGCCGGCGTCGCGGCGACGGCCGCCGACGCGCAGCGGGAAGGCGTCGGCAAGAAAGTAGATCGCGGCGCGATGGTCGATGAAACGTTTGCCGCGTTGCAAGCGGCGGCCGGCGTGACGACGTTGTCGCGCGGCGCGTTGCTGACCAACGCGGCCTACGCCGCTCACATCGCCGAGTTCGGACGGCGGCCGAAGCTCACGTTGCTGCAGCACGTGGCGATCGGCGATCAGGGCGGCGGGTCTGAGGAAGATTGGCACGCGGTCGCGCCGCAACGCGCGATCGAGTTCTGGGCCAAGCGCGCCGGCGTCACGGCGAGCCGCTTCGCGCAAATGGATTCGGCGGCGCGGGCCTACGCGCTGCACGTCGCGGGCATCGAGGATCAGGCCGTCATCGACGCGGTGGTGACCGGCATTCGACGGTCGCTCGAAACCGGCGCCACGGCGCGCGATTTCGCGCGCTCGATCCGCGAGGCGTGCGCGGCGGCCGGCGTCGATCCGCTCGACCCGCACCGCATCCAGTTCATCTATCACCAGAACATGATGACCGCCTACGGCGCGGCGCGCGCCGCCAGCCAGCACAGCGCGGCCGTCACGAAATACCTCAAGTACATCGAACTCGTCACGATGGGCGATTCGCGCGTGCGGCCGGAACACCAGCGCCTGAATCATCTGACGTTGCCGGCCGACGATCCGCGTTGGTCCGAACTGACGCCGCCGCTCGACTACGGTTGCCGTTGCCGCACCGTTTCTCGGCTGGAACCGCGCGCCGGCGCGCCGACCGAAGCCCCGATGATGCCGAGCCGCTCCGCCGGTTTCGGCGGCGACGGGCCGGTCAATACCTGGCGGCAATTTGTCGCGGGAGGAGGACGATGAGCACCGAGAAAATGTTGTTCGAACGTCGCGGCAACATGATCGTCTTGATGTCGCGGCTGCCGATCGCGGAAAAGTATCCGTTGGCCGAACCGCCCGCCACGGTGCACGTCGCCAAGATCGGAACCTACTATCACCCCGCCACCGGCGAAGCACTGCCGATGACCGAAGAAATGTTTCGCGCCTGGGCCGCCCAGGCTAATCGTGAAGGCGCGGACGTGTTGCTCGATTGGGATCATCGCAGCGCGAAGATCGGGAAACATCCCGAACTGAAAAACCCGGCCGCCGCCTGGTTCGAGCGCGGCTCATGGCGCATCGAAGGCGACGAACTGGTCTGCAACATGCGCAGTTGGACGCCGGACGGCGCGCATGATGTGACCGGCGGCTACTACCGTTATGTGTCGCCGGGCATCGAGGATGTCGCGGTTGATACCCATTCGGGCAAACTCGTGACGCGCCTGCATCACGTGGCGCTGACCAACACGCCCGTGCTCGATAACGTTACGCCGCTGTCGATGTCGCGCGGCGGATTCAACCAAGAAGGAGATGTTGCGATGAAAGACAAAGTGCTGTCCCTGTTGAAGGCGCGCGGCATCGAGTTGCCGGCCGATGCGACCGAGGAAGCGATCGCGGAAGCCCTCCAAAAGCAATTCGATGTGCTGCCCGCCGCGCTCGGCCCGGCGATCGGGCTGGTCGAAGGAGAGAAGCCGACGCTCGAAACGGTGAAGACCACGCTGTCGCGCGCGCGCCTCGAAGTGCCGCTCGACCTGCGGCGCGCGCTCGGCGACGAAAAGGGCGAATTGCCGGCCCTGGTGCAACGCGCTCTCGAAATGCGCGGCAAGGCCGCCGGCGGCGATGAACTGGAAAGGGTGCGTAAGCGCCTGACCACGCTCGAACGCCAGCAGATCGACGACGAATTGGCCGACGCGTTCGGCGACGGCCGCGCCAACGTCGAACTGCGCGCCGACTTCGCGAAGCTGCTCGCCAGCGAAAACGAAGCGGTGGTCGCCACCACGCGCACGCTGTTGTCGCGCCTGCCGCGCACCGGCCCGGCCGCGCCCGCGCTGCCCGGCGGCGGCGCTCGGCCCGCGCCCAACCACAACGCTTACATCGAAGCGTTCTCGCGCGAATTCGGGACCGACCCGAAAAAGGTCGCCGAGAAAATCGCCGTGGGAAAGGAGAACTAAACCATGATCCTCGACAAAAACCGTCTCGACACGTTCTTCGGCGAAGCCGACGAGAACAAAGCGCCGATCAAAGGCGGCGTCGTCGCCCGCATGGGCGGCCTGGCGCTGCTCGACGCCGACGGCTTCTACAACCCGGCCGAACAGTTTCACTGTGCCGGCGCGGTCATCGAGCCGCCCGATCTGACGGGCTATGACAACTCGACCGGTGACGACGGCGACAAGAGCATCCGCTTCCGGCGCAACGATCGCATCCGGATGGACGTCACGGCCGATACGGCCAATGCGCCGATGGCCGCCGACATCGACGCGCCGCTATTCGCCGAAGACGATCACACCGTGACCTTGGAGCCGTGGAGCGCCGACGGCTTCCGGGCCTACGTCGGCGAGTTCTTGCGCCTCGTCGGCGACGAGTGCGAACTCGAACTCGACCCCGACTTCTCGCCGGCTCACCTGCGCGGCCGTGAAGTCGCGCCGTTGCAAACGGTGCACGCCGCCGACGCGCTGATCTTCAACCCGTTCCAGAAAAAGTATCCGGTCAAGGGCGACGGCGGCGCGGTGACGCTGACGGCCGCCTTCCCGGACGGTCTGCCGGGTCAGGAAATCACGCTGATCGGCACGGACAACACCAACACGGTCACCGTGACCACGGCCATCAATACGCTCACCGCCGCCGGCGCGAGCGCCCCGCTCGCCAAGGGCGGCGCGATCACGTTCATGTGGGACGAGACGGCCGACGCCTGGATCGAAAAATCGCGCTCGCTGAACGCGTAGCGCAGGAAGGAAAAGACCATGAAGAAATCACGCATCGTTTTGCTTTGCATCGGCGCGCTGCTGCTCGCCTCGATGGTGATGGCGGTGCAGACCGGCGTGTCGACGGACGCCGTTGCCAACCTGATCGCATCGAGTTCGATCAAGGCGAGCTATGCGACGGCAAACACCGTCGCGTATTTCGACGCGAACAAGTTTCTAATTTCGACCGGCGTCAGTCCGACGACGTTGGGCTATATGGACGCCACCAGTTCGGTCCAAGGCCAACTCAACGCCCTCGCGCCGGCCGACTCCCCCACTTTCACGACCGAAGCGATCTTCGATTACGCCACGGCAAACACCGTGGGGTATTTCGATGCGCAAAAGCATTTCGTATCGAGCGCGGTCAGCCCAACCACACTGGGCTATGTGGACGCGACTAGTTCAATTCAGGGACAACTAAACGCGCTCGCGCCGCTTGATTCNNACGACCGAGGCGATCTTCGGCTATGCCACGGCAAACACCGTCGGCTATTTCGACGCGCAAAAGCATTTCGTCTCAAGCGCGGTCAGCCCAACGACGCTGGGCTATCTGGACGCGACCAGTTCGATTCAGGGGCAACTCAACGCCAAGGCGCCGTCCACCGCGCCGACCTTCGCGACCAGCATCACGGCCAGTTATGCGACGGCTTCCACGCTGGCCTGTTTCGACGCGACCAAACAAATCGTCAGTTGCAGTCCGTCGATTCACGCCGGCGCGAACACGGCCTGTACGACCACCTGCACCGGCCACGGGTTCGTCATCGTGGCATGGGACACCGCTGTTACTCCCGTTGTCGTTCCCGAGAACGATGCGACGGCCGACCTCTGCTACTGCTCGCAGCCGTAAGGCGCGAGAGAAAGGAAACACGCAGATGCTGCAACAAGTTTTGGGGAACCTGGACAAAATCACGCCGGACATGCTTGAGGCGTTGAACGGCCAGTTCCAGACGATCATCGAATCCGACATCCAGGCGCAGGCGGCGGCCGACGCGGCCGAGCCGCCGTGGTACGTCGATCTGGTCGAGGACGTGCCGACGCTCGATCTGGCGGCGGCCATCGAAATTCTGACCGCGCCGCTGACGCTGCTCAAATGGGACACCGACCGCGTGGCGCAGAATCTCGCCAAGCAGTTGGTGCTGATCGTGCTCGAAACGCTGGAATGTTCGGTCGGCATCGACCGCAACCACATTCTCTACGCGTCGAAGCGGCTGCAACTGCCGCGCGTGCTGCAGGGCATCACGCAGGTTGAGGAGAACTACAAACTCGATCACATCGGCGACCTCGTGGTCAACGGATACAAAAACGAAGCCGCCTACCTCGGCTTCGACGGCGCGCCGGTGTTCAGCGACTCGCATCCGATCGACAAGAAGTTCGTCGCGACCGGCAAGCAGAAAAACTACTACTCCGACCTCGACCTGAACGGCGACAACGTGACGGCCGTCGAGGCGGCGATGCGCCAGTTCAAGGGCCAGAACGGCCGGCCGATGAAGGTGCGGCCGAAGAAGCTGTATCACTCGCACGACCTGACCGCGCAGGCGAAGCAGGTTTGCGACGTGGACCGGCTGGCCAACGGCGCGAGCAACCCGAACTACGGCAAGTTCAAGCGCGTGCCGCTCGAGGGCGTCGACACGACGAACACGTGGTGTCTGGCCGACCCGAACTACGCGCTGAAACTGGCGGGCTTCCTGCACGCGATCAAGACGGCCTTCCGCTGGATCGTGATGCCGGGCCAGGAAAAACGGCAGGGCCTCTGGGGCTACGACGAAGACGCGAAGATCGCGCCGTTCTCGTGGTACCAGATCGTCCGGTGCGTCCATACGCCGTAACCGATAACCGGGTTTTCCGGGGCCGACCGCGCGTCGGCCCCGGAAAACGCCGTAAATGCCCCAGGACGCGCCGGGGCGGGAAACGATGCCAAGCACGGAAAAGGGGACCGCGTGAAAAATAACAGGGGTGGCGGACGATTTAACACCATTCTGGGCGGTCCCCAGGATTTTTGGCCGGGTCGGGGTGAAATCGACGCCGGTTTGACGGTTTTTCGGCTGTTCAGTTGTCCGGTCGCGCGCTCGACCGGAGAACCGACCAACCGACCGACCGGAGAGACGAACCAATGGCTTACCTGACCGCCGCCGAGTTCCGCGTGTGTTGC
The DNA here is from genome assembly GCA_003170555.1 of Deltaproteobacteria bacterium. GTDB lineage: Bacteria > Lernaellota > Lernaellaia > Lernaellales > Lernaellaceae > FEN-1099. Next base: position 14,847 of record PMZC01000166.1, on the reverse strand, counting down.
ACCAACGTCGACGTATCGGCGATTCTCAGCGACCTGACCGACGCCGGCGCGCAAGACGCATACCTCGACGAACTCTGCGATGACGCATCCGGCGATCTCGACGGTTACGCCGAAGCGGGCGGATATCCCGCGCCGCTGGTCATCACCACGCAAGTGAAGCGCATCGCCTTCGAGCTCGCGTGGTTCATGCTGTGCCGCCGCAAAAACTGGAACTACGGCGAAGTGGAAGCCAAGAACGAAGCCGCCGTGCGACGCAAGCTCGAACGGTTGGCTGACAGAAAATTCCGGCTCACCAAGCAAGGCAAGAAAAGCGCGGATCAGGCGACAAACATCCGGCCGAGCAATCCGGCGGCGCGCGTCACGGGCCAGCGGCGCAAGCTGACGCGACACACGATGGAGGGCTTCTGATGACCGACGGCTACCGCTGGACCGGCAACACGCTCGGGCCGCGACTCGAAGAGTTGCGGCGCAACTACGCTGACCCGCACGAGCCGCTCGCCGCGATCGGCGAGGTGATGATCGGTTCGACGCAAGAGACGATGCAGGAAGGCGGCCGGCCCGACAAATACAAACCGTTATCGCTGGCGACGCTGATCGCGCGCGCCGGCGGCATCGCCCGCGCGTTCACGAAGAAAGCGCGCGGCCGGCACGAATATTCGGCCGCCAGTCTCACGACGCGCGCGGCGAAGACGATGGGTGAGGCGCAGCCGCTGATCTGGACCGCGCACCTGTTGCACTCGATCGCGGCGCGCGTGGTCGGCTGGTCGGTGCAGTGGGGCACCGATCTGATTCAAGCGGCGCTGCTCAACTTCGGCGGCATGGCGGGGCGTGGTCACAAGGTGCACGTGCCGGGCCGCGGTTTCATGTTGCCGCCGTTCGATCCGGAATGGCGCGACATCGAACGCATCCTGACGCGCTGGGCGTTCGGCGAGGCGGCGGCATGAGCGGCCAGGTCAAAGCATTGCGCGATTCGATGATCGGGGATCTCGTTCGCGCCGGACTGATCAGCGCGACCGTGCCGACGCCGGCGGGCAAGGTGACCGCCGTGGTCCCGGCCAATCGCACGTTCGGCGACGTGATCGCCGGACGCGGCGGCCGCTTCAACCCGCCGCTCGTCGGCGTCGCGTTCGGCGGCCGCGAGAGAGGCGGGCCACGCGAGGGCGGCGGTTTGATCCACGAGGCCGTCGTCAACATGCTCGTCTTCATCGTCATCTATGAACCGGCCGGCGTCGATGCGGAACAAGACGAACTCGGCGATCTGGCCGACCGGGTGATCGACGCGCTGGCCGGCGCGTGGCCGCTGGCGCGAAGCCGCGACGGCGCGCTCGTCGGTGGCGTCGAGACGCTGCTCGGCGATCGCTGGGCGTATCGCGGCGACAATCCCGTCGAATTGTCGGCCGAGGCGCTGGGCAAAAACCTGCGCGCCTGGGCCGTGCACTTTTCGTGCGCGGTCGTTTTCACGCCGGAAAGAGCGGACGTGGCCGCGCAGGACGAAGCGTTTGAAGGCATCGACGGCACGCTCGACCCGCGCCCGGGCGCGGACCCGGCGACGCCGGACGAGGATTTAGACGAGTTTGAATTTGGTTCTAGCACGTAACTATTCGGCTGTTCCGCCGCCGTGCGGAGAAAGGAGCTTCTGATGGCCGAAGTATACCAACCGAAGATCGGCGACAAGGCGCTGGTCAAGGTGAAATCGGGTCTCGTTCCGTATCCGCCCGACGCACGGCCGATTCGCTATCTGTCGAAAAAGGCGTTCACGCGGGTGCGGATCGACGCCTACCTGCTTGATATCTGTCGGCAGGGCAGCCTCGAAGTCATGCCGGCCCCGGCCGCCGCCGCGAAGAAAGATGAATCGTCCGCGTCGGCCGCGACGGATTCGCCGAAGACGGCTTCGCGCCGTCCGGCGCAGAAAGCGGAGGAGTGAAATGACGACGTTCAACCCCAACCTCGAAGGGCTCGCGCCGACCAAGCGCGCGGTGAATCGCACGAAGGTCAACGAGAGCCAGGCCGGCAACCTGGGCGGCGCGATCAAGAAGTGCCTGCTGCTGTTGCCGCTGCAAACCACCGGGTCATTGTCGGACGCCGACAAGATCGAGGGCCTGAACCTCGACGACGTGAACACGCAGTTCGGCAACGTCGCGTACCTGATGGCCCGCGCGTTTTACAACGAGAACCCGGCCGCCGACTGCGATGCGATCGCCGTGGCCGAGGCGGCGACCGGCGTCGCGAGCGTGCGCTCGATCTCCTTCGCCACGGCGGCGGCGGCCGACGGAACGGCGCACGTCTGGCTCGGCGATTACATCGTCGACTTCGACATCCTGAAGGACGACACGGCGACGGAAATCGCGGCGGCGTGTATCCAGGCGATCAATGATGACGCCTACGCGCCGTTCACGGCCGCGGTCGATGGCACGCATGACTACCAGGTCAATCTGACCTACGACTTCAAGGGTATTCTGGGCGACATGACGCCGGTCGAAGTCGTGATGCCCGCCGGCGTCGCCACGACGGCGACGGTCGGGCAGGTGACCGTCGGTTCGAACGATCCGGACGTCGATGCCGGATACACCGACAAATACAAGATGACCGACTACGACGAGATCGGTGCGCCCTGGCCGAACGACAACATCGCCAAGGTCGCCGACTTCATGACGAACGGCGAACAAGGGCGCGGCGCGATGCACTTCTTGTCGTATGTCCTCAGCTATGCCGACGCGCTACAAATCTTCGGCAGCGCGAACCGCAAGGACTTCACGGTCCTGTTCATGCTCGACACGATGGGCTGGGCGACGCCGCCGCATCATCGGCTGGCGATCGAGATGGGCGTGGTCAGCGCCGAGACGAACCCGAACGTGCCGTTTCAGAAAGAGGCGCGGCCGAACGTGCTGCGGCTGCCGTCGTTCGCGCGGCCGACGAGCTACGACACGATGATCGAACACTGCCTGGCGCACGGCCTGAGCATCGACGACATCGACGGCAACACCGGCGACACGCGGATCGAGCGGCTCATCTCGACGAAAACCAAACTCACCACCGGCGTGGTCAGCGACGCCTACGAATCGGTGTCCATCTTCTTCACCGAGAAGGCGCTGCGGCGCGACATGACCGATTGCCTCGAAACCGTCTACGACACGCGGGTCAAAAAACGGAAGACCGACGGCAAGCTGCTCGAAGTAAAGGCCGTCTGCGTCAATCGGTTGATCCTGCGGGCCAAGCCGCCCTACGAATGGCTCTCGCTCAATGCGCTGAAGAACGCGCTCGGCGGCATCGTCATTCAGTGGCAGACCGCCAACCCGAAGCGCATCGAATTGTCGATGCCCAACCCGACCACCGAAGAAAACCTCGGAACCGACGTCGATCTGTTCCGCATTCGCGCCTAGCGGAAAGGAGAGGAAAACATGCCTGGCCCGTTCATGATCGGCTCGAAGTACAAATGCTCGCTCGACGGCCTGGTGATCGCTTCCGGCTCGGTGACGATCAACGATGAAGGCAGCACGAGCGACGTGAAGATCACGACTGAGGGCGCGATGGGCGGCCCGGTCGAGGGCAAATCCACCATCGACATCAACACGCCCGTGTTCAGCGCGTCGCCGCTCGACGTGCTGCACGTGCAGCAGAAGCTCGCCGCGACGGCGGGTCTGTTTGTGCTCGTCGATCTGGTCAACGGAACCACCAAGTCGGCGTGGGTTCTGACCGGGAAAAAGACGACGAAGTTCGACCCGGAAAAGGCCGGCGAGGTCGATTGGACGCTCAACGTTCTCGGCGAAATCATCGAAGCGTAAACCGTAACGTGGGGGGCGGCCGTCCGTGGCCGCCCCCGGCGAAACAAAGAGGAAGAGGATCATGGACCAACCACTGCAACAGCCGACGACGCCCGGCGATCTGAAGGCCGACGGCAAACTGAAGATCGGCGTGGTTTTTTGCAACAAGCGGTATCGCGGCTTCACGATCGGGCCGCTCACGGTCGAGGCCGAGCTTGCCGCCGAGGCGACGATGCCCGACTGGATCGACCCCGATTTGATCTACGGGCGCTACGTCGAGTCGCTGACTGACGAGAAACGTGCGGAGTTGAAGATCGATCCGCCGGCGCGCGAACTGACGGCCGACGAACGCCGCCGCGCCGGGCGGATGCAGGGAGCGCGCTACGCGCATGAATGCATCTATCGCGTGACGATGCTGGGCCTTGTGCCGCGCGAGCAGATTCCGCAAGCGCTCGGCCGGCTCCTCTCCGATGACCTCGATATCGTCGTCGCCAAAGCGCGGGAGGTCGACAAGGCCGAGGCGCGGTTTCGTGATGAAGACAAAGACGACGTGGATGAGGGCGCTGGAACTGGCGGCGGCGGGGATCGACCCGGCGGCGATTTCGAAGTGGGCTGATCTGTTTAGCTGGCGGCTGGCGGCCTGCGAATATCTGCGCGGCCGTCGCCGCCCCTGGTAGGGGCGTATTGCATACGCCCTGATTCGGGCACGGCTCGCCGTGCCCCTACGAGAAGGGAACCGATGTCGTCCGTCTACCGCCTCAGCGCCGAGATGGTCATTCACGCCGACCAGGCGATCTTTTCGCTGCGCGGCGTGCAGGGCATTCTCGACCGGCTGATTAACACCGGCGGCGCGGTCGGCGCGACGTTCTCCGGCGTATCCCGCAATCTGGCCAAGGTCGCCGCCAGCGCGGTGGTCGCGAAGAAGATGCTCAATCATTACCTCGACGGCATCCAGGCCGCGCGCGAAGAGGCGCGCGACATGGTCGATTTGCGCATCGCGGTGAAGTGGACGGGCGATACGCCGGAAGTGATCGAGGAGCGCGTGCGGCGGCTCGGCGGCCTCGGCGAGCAGGTCGGCATCGACTACGCCATCGACCCCGGCGAGATCAAACGGGCGATGGCGCAAACCATCGACCCGCTGATCGGCGACCAGGCGATGAGCGGCCTGACGCGCTACGGCGCGCTCTTCGCCAAGAACACGGGCATCGGCCTCGAAACGGGCATCCGCGCGATCAAGAGCCAACTGCAACTCTTCAACATGCCGTTCACCGAAGGCAACGCCGCCGCGATGGGCAACATGCTGTGGCGAACGAGCCGGCTGTCCGGCGGCGAAGGCGGCGTCGACGAATACCTTTCCAACCTGCGGCGCGGTTCGACGGCCGCGAAGATCGCCGGTTCGACGCCGGAAGACGCGGCGCTGCTGTTGGCCGCGTTGTCGCGCACCAAGCCTGAGCGGTCCGGCATGGCGATGGCTTCGTTTTATGAAGCCCTGAATCCGACCGAGCCGAAGAAGCGCTATAAGATGAAACGCTACGGGCTTGGCGGCATGTTCGACCGGCAGGGCAACCTCGCGGGCATCGAGCAGATCGACGCCGCCTTCGACACGTTCTTTAAAAAGTTTCCGAAGACGGCCGACCGCAACAAACGGCTCGCGGAAATCTTCGCCAATTCCGCCGACGCGCTGATCGAAGTCTTCAATACCTATGACTTCAAGAAGCTGAAGGCGGCGCGCGATCGCGTAACCGATCTGCCCGGCGCGCAGGAAGAGCGCGAGAAAACGCTCGACGAGCAAATCGAAAAAAGTAAAAAGCTCCGGGCCGGCATCAAGAAAAAGCTCTACGCGCCGGCCGAGGAATGGTCAGCCGGGCTGATGCACTCGCTGAACACGAGCCTCCAAGGCGCGTTCGATTTATCGAAGAACCCGAAGCTCGAAAAGGCGTGGTCGGCCGGAATTCCAGTTGGAATTGTCGGGGCCGGACTTGCTGCGGCGATCTTCGGCGGCAAAGCCTGGAAGGGAATCGTGGGTGGCGTTCGGGGAATGGGCGGCTTAGGCGGAATGCTCGGCAAGCTCGGCATGGCGAAGGCGCTCGAAAAAGCGGCGGGCGTGCAGCCTGTGTTCGTGGTCAATGCCAATGAAATGGGGCGCGGCGCGGGAGGAGAAATCGGCCGCATTATCGAAAACCAATCCGGCGCGCGCTGGGTCGATCTGGCCGGCGGCTCCAACGCGCCGCTGCCGTTGCCCACGCCGGCCATGCCGCGCGGTTTGTGGGGCACGGGCGGCTACGCGCCGTGGGTGCCGTCGGCGATTGGTACGGCGACAATCCTTTCGGTCGGCGCACTGGCAATCTATGGCGTGCAACGTTATGTAGAGGAAGCACAAGTCGCAGAGGAGACCGCCGAACATCAGGAAGAGCATACACGAGAGCTTCTTAAAAAAAGACCGAAGCTCGAACGCGGCGTCATCCGAAACGTCGAGCACGAAGGCAAAAAATTTCACTGGACCCAAGACCGGATCGAGTTCGAAATTGGCACACGGTTAGATGAGCTTCGGCATCCACCGCAACGAGGCGCGCCCCCCAGAATGCGGCCGACGTTTACGCCGGATTCGCCTACTAAATTTGACCCCAACGTTTTTAATATCCCAAACGGGACGCCAAATCCGTATTTTTCGCAAACCACGATGGTTATGCCGCCGCGCGAAAATATTGTACGCGATGACGAAACCGTGCGGGCGCTCGGTCGCGCCGCGCTCGATCTATCCGCCGCCGCGAAAGAACTTAAGAAAAACGCCCACGACCGCAATCTAGATCATCGGGGTCACTGATGAGCATCTGGCAAGCCCACGCGATCCCGTGCACGTTCAACGGCTTCAAATGCTACGTCATGTCGATGCCCGGGTCGAAGCAATTCAAGATGGCGAAGCACGGCGGCGTCGGCCGCGACGGCGAGTTCCTGCAGCCGCTCGGCGCGGAGAGCCGCGTCATCCCGTTTACCTTCACCTTCAAGGGCCAATATTTCGAGGCCTACAAAATATTCTTGTCGATGCTCGACACGGCGAGCATGTCGCCGACGCCGGCGATCTTGGTTCATCCGGTGCAGGGAACTTACGAGGTCTACCCCGAGAACGAGAATCACAAGATCGACGCGGACACACTCGAAGCCGTCGTCGACGTATCGTTCCGCCGCCATGCGGTGAAGCCGGAAGTGCTCACGCCGACCTCGCCGTTCACGCCGTTCGTTTTTCAACTCGCGTCCGTGCCGCGCCCGGTGACGATCACGCCGCCGGAGATCCCCACGGTCGCCGATCTGTCCGGCTACCTCGCGAACCTCGTGATGGTCAATGCCTGGAACAGCGCCTGGCTCGCCGCCGGCCTGACGTTGCTGCGTTGGATCGGCCAGTTCCCCAGCGCGTTCAACCGCTCGGCCTACGCCGCCGCCGATTGCCTGACCGCGATCATCGAGAATTACTGGACGCCGTTTAACACCGATTTGCCGGAAGGCGATCAGGTGAAGTCGCGGTATCGCGACGCCGACGCGGTGAGCGCCAACGTGCGGCGCGAACTGCGGCTGCGCGAATCGATCTTCGACGGCATTCTCGACGGCACGATCCGCTATCAAGCCGGTTCGTTTGCCGACGGCTCGCCGCATCCGGGCGTTGTCAGCCCGACCGCGCGCCAACACGCGACGCTGCTGTTGTGCGCGGTGTGGGAAACGGTGACCGTGGGTGTCACCGCCAACCAACTCATCGACCTGCTTTTGGCGAAGGCGGCGCGGCAGGCGCTCGATTATGCGTCGGCCGACGGCGCGGTGCTCTTTCTGCGGGCGCGCATCGCGCGCGCGATCCGGCTGCAAAACGCGGCTAATCCGCTGTTCAGCGGCGCGACCTGCAACGCGCTGTCGCAAGTCGCCGACGCGGCGACGCGGCTGATCGACGGCACGAAAACCTCGCGGCCGCCGACGCGCCAGATCGTCGTTTCGTCCGACTGCCGGCCGCTCGAGCTGATCGCGCTGGAGGTGCTCGGCGACGACGCGCGCGCGCCGGAAATCGAAAAGCTCAATCCGCAGATTCACGGTTCGTTCAATCGCCTGGCGCGCGGCACGATGCTGCGCGCGCCGGCGGCGTGAGGCGCGATGTTCAACTCGTCGCTGCCGTTGATCCTGACCACCGACACGGCCGGCATTCTGTCGTGTTGGTCGCGCCTCGACTGCGACAGCGATTTGTTCGTGCCGTCCGCCATGCTGCGGCTCGAAGGCCCGGTGCGACAAGATGGCGTGCCCGTGCCGTGGCCGCTGCTCACGAAGTGCAATCGCATATCCGCCGCGATCGGCCCCGGCCTGGTGTTTCGCGGCGGCCGGACGACGGTGGAAAACGAAGTCGATGACAAGAGCGACGTACTGACCCTCGAAGCAATGGATGCGGTCAAGGCGCTGGTCGATTGCCATCCGCTGAAGCGGTTCGAACAGCCGGCCGGTTCGCTGGCGACGTTCGCCCAGGAGCTTTGCGCGCCGTTCGGCGTCGCGGTCAAGGTTGATGCGACGGCCACGATTCCGCAAACCGAAGCGGCGCGCGTTTCGCCGACCGAAACGATCTGGGCCATTCTCGAAAAGATCGCCAAGCAAACGGGCAGCGGCTGTTGGATTTGGTGCGACGCGCTCGGCGTGCTGCACATCGAAAGTCTGAAACCGTATTACGCCACGCCGCCGGTCGCGGCGCTGATCTGTCTGCCGCCGGGACCGCAGGCCGCGAAAAACAACTTGCAGAAATACCGCCTGCGCGACGACGCCGGCGAACGCTATAGCCACATCGTGGTGCTCGGCAATCAGGCGCGGCGCGCGCGCGACGGCAACGCGGCCGATGGTCTGACCACGCAACCGGCGGTCGAGGGCCTGGCCGTCGATCCGGAAATGATCGGCATGGGTATCTATCGTCCGCTGGTGATCGAGGACAACCGCGCGAAGTCAATTCAGCAGGCGCAGAATGAAGCCATGCGCGAGCTGGCGATCCGGCGCGTGCAGGGCACGAAGATCGAGTGCGACGTGGGCGGACACTTCGACGACTCCGGCCGGCCGTTCGCCACCTGCACCAACGTCACGGTGACCATTCCCGACAAAGGAATCACCGGCTCGTGGTTCGTCGCCGGCCGCCGTTTCTTCCGCGACATCGAGCGCGGCGACTATACGTCGCTCACGCTGATCATGCCGGGGGTGTTGTGATGGGCACGCTCAACGAACTCGAACGTCGCGTCGCCGCGTTGGAACGCGGTTTCGTGCGCGTCATCACGCTCGCCACCGATCCGCTCGGCGCTACGCCGGAAGCGACCTACGGCGATTCGCTCGAATCGCCGGCGGCGTGCGAGACCGTGCAGTTGTCGCCCTTCCCCGGCTGCGAGTTGCTGTTGCCGCCGGGTTGCTGCCTGGCGCTCGCCAACGAAGCGCGCGACCCGGTGATGATCGGCGGGTCGGCGACGCCGATCGCCGTGAAGGTGCTGCAAGCTTTGCGCGCGGCCGTGCTGGCGCAAGGCGGCGGAATTTTGTTGTTCGACCCGAAGGCCGCGACGGGCGGGCTGATCATCACCGCCTCGGGCGTGAACGTGATCGGCACGCTCCTCAACAACGGAAGTCCGGTGGTTCCATGAGCGATCAGAATTTCGGTTTTGCCTATATCGACGACGGCTGGGCGCCCGACGCCATAGGGCAGATTCGGCGCGCCACTTCGATCTGCGACAAGATGCGCCGCCTGCTGCAGCCGATGTGGGGCGCGGTGCGCGGCGAATATTATCGCGGCAACGCGCGCGCTCCTCGCGCGGTCGATGCGCTGTCGGTGATCGTCGCCGACCGCCTGCGCCTGTTGCTGACGCCGCTGATTCGAACCGGCGAGATCGACCAGCTTGATATTCAGGCCGCGGCGAACCCGACCAATCCGAAGCGCCGCCGCGCGCAAATCTCGTTCGTCGACCGCGACGGCCACGTGCAACAACTCAGCGGCTTCGTGAGGGTGCCATGAGCAATTACCAACCCTGGACGCGCGACGAAATCCGCGACCGCCTCTGCGCCGCGCTGCGCAATACGATGCTAAAACAGGGCAAGCCGGTGAAGGCCGACGGGCCGGGCGATGATCTGTATGACGTCAGCGACGCCGCCGCCGGCGAGTTTCATCAGGCTTACGGCCACGCGGCCGGCGCGGTCGACGAAGCGTTCCCGCAAACTTCCAATTATCCCCATTTGATTCAACATGCGCAGCGGTATATCGGCGAGCCGCTCCCCGCGACCAAGGCGGCCGGCGCGAGCGCGGACCACGGCGCGTTTCGCGCGACCGGCTCAATCGGCGCGACGTGGACTCTCGGCGCGACGTTCGTGCACCGCGACAGCGGCCAGCGCTTTCGCGCGACGGCGCCCGGCGCGATCGGCGGCGACGAAACGGGCTACGTGCCCGTCGAGGCGATGGTCGCCGGCGACGCGGGCCGGCTGCTCGACGGCGCGAAAATAATCTGGGAACGCACGCCGACCGGCATCAATCCGACGGCGACGGTCGACGGCGATATGGAAGGCGGCACGGACGCCGAGCAGCAAGACCATTACCTGCAACGTTACGACGACGCCATCCAGACGCCCGACAACGTCGGCACGGCAGGTTGGTTCGAATGGCTGCTGATGAAAGTGCCGGGTGTCGGCGACGCGACCTGCTTCCGCAACCGGCGCGATCTCGGCACGGGCGACGTGGCGATCCTCGACATGGAAGGCGACCCGGTTTCCGACGCCGTGCTCGCCGCCGGCCAGCAGACCATCGACGATCACCGCCAGATTTGCGCCGATGACATGCAGGCCGTCCGGCCGGTGCTGGTCGAGGTCAACTTGACGTTCGCGCTAAAGATGGCGACGGGCTTCGAATTTTCCGGCGCGCCGACCAGCGGCGTGATCGCCGGGTCGACGGCGCAGACGATCAACGTTTTCAGCGCGGAAGGCTACACCGTCGGCGAATGGGTCGCGCTGCGCGATCTGCGCCGCGCCCGCAAGGTGCAGGCGATCAACCTGCCCGACAATTCCGTCACGCTCGACCAGCCGCTGACCGACGACAAAGGCCAGGTGCTCATACCGGCGTCGGGCGATTCGCTCAGGGCCGGATGTCCGACCTACGAAACGCTGGCCCGAGCCATCATCGATCTGTTCGACGCGTTGCGGTCCGGCGAATCGTACGATCGCTCAGCGGGCGAAGGCGCGCTGCGCGAAATTTACGAAGTGGTCCGGCCCGCGCAAATCTCGCCGGCGGGCGACGTGAACGCGGTGGTCAATCCCGACCGCATCGAGCACCTGAAGCTCGGCGAACTGATTTTACAGGCGGCCGAATGAACGACTCGTTGCCGGCCTTCCTGCGTTTCCTCGACGACTTCGACGACGGCGCGCTCGATCCGCGCTGGATCGAGATGAACTACAACGGCGGCACGGTCTCTGAAACCTCCGGCGTTGCGCGGCTGACGGTTCCGGCCGGCAGCGGGTTTCGGACGGCCGCCGTCGTGTTGTTCGAAGCCTGGTTTGACGGGCACATCGAGATCGACATCGCCGCCGCCGACTTCTCGCTTCCGGCCGCCGGCCACGTCGAATATGGGTTGGGTTTTCTCGGCGCGGTTATCTGGGCGGCGTGCGTTCGCCGCGATTCCACGGCGGCCAATTGGCGCTTTGTCATTGAGAAAAAAACCGACGACGGCGACGAAGAAATGTATTCCGAAGAACTGACGGAGTTGCCGTCGCGGATATTCGTAAATTTCTATTACGCCGGCGGCGGGGATTTCGGCTTCGTCGCCAGCGCTGGCGCTCAACTCGTCAGGTACTTGACCGCCGAACCGCTCGCGGGCTGTCCGTTTTTGAAAGCGGAATCGACCGGCGACGGCGCGGGATATTGCGACTTCGACAACTTCCACGCCGACTCGCAACGCCGCGTCGATCGCGTCAGCCCGCCGCTCATCGGCTGTCATCTCGCACCCGTCATCCGGGTCTATGGCGACGGCTTCGGCGCGAGCTTCGGCGAAATCGAGTTTAACCCGACGGCGACGCTCGACGGCGAAGCGTGCGACGTCACGGTCATCAGCCCGCAGATCGTCGAATTGGCGCTGCCGCTGGTCGACACGCCGGGTTTGAAGGCTTTGGTTTTTTGTCCGTTCATCAATTCTCCACCGCTGACCCTGAACCTGCGCGCGACCGACGCGGGATACCGCATCTTGCGCGCGTTGCTCGCGCCCGATCGGTACACGCCCAAACCGGAGAATCTCTTCAACGTCAACCTCGCCGCCTGGGGCTGGGAATTCGATCTGCTCGAGGCCGCGCTTTGCGCCGCGACCGACGAGGAGTTTTACCCGGAAACGGCGGATGCGCTGATTGACCGGCACGAACGAAAATACGGCTTACCCGTGGCCACCGGCGACAGCCTCGCCGAGCGGCGCGCGCGCTGCGTACTGCGGGCGTTGTGGCGCAACGATTCGTCGCGGCTGGCGCTGCGCGCGATCGCGCGGGCGGTGCTACCCGACGCGGAACTGGCCGAGAACTTCCCGTATTCCGTCTTCGGCCGGTTCTGCTGGCAATATCAGGTAATCGAAGATGCGCCGAATCAGCTGAGTCCGACCACGCGCGCCGTTCTGCAGCGAGCGCTCGAAACATCCGGACCGTTCTGGACGCAGCCCGAAATCGGCGCGGCCGGGTTTGTGGTCGACGAGTCCGCCGTCGATCAGGATTTCGTCGATGAGGAGTGAACATGCTTTATAAAAACTGGACTCCGCGAGTCACCAAGATCAGCGCGCCCGAGGCCGATGCAATCGCGCGGTTGCTGCAACTCCATAACGCACCCGGCCTGATCGGCCACGCCGATCTAGCCAAATGCCTCCGGAGCGGCACAACGATGACGTGCCACGCGTTCGACGCCGGCGACAAGATCCTCACCGGCCTGGCCGTCTGCGAGAGCTACCAGATCGCCGGCGTCGATTTTGCCACGGCGGGCAACGGCGGCGGCGCGCTGCCGGCGGGCACATACTCGATCTACCTTGATGTGATTCAGTCGACCGGCGCGGCCAAACGCTATCTATGCTTTCCGCGCGCGGTCAACGCGGCTGCAATCCTCCAGCCCGACCCGAAAATATACCTCATCGTCCGGACCGGCGTGATTTGGGACGGCGAGGTGATCACCGACCAGGGAGAAGACGCGCGCGCCGGCAAATGGGGGCCGCTCGATCTGACCGCGCTGGGGCGCGGCGACGACGACGCGGTGCTGGTCGGCGATGACCGCGACTGGCGCTTCGCCGGGCCGGTTTATTTTGACGGCGCGGTTTTTTCGACGGCGCAGACCGGCATTAATGCCGAGCAATACTTGTCCCTCGGGTCGCTCACGGGCGGCGGTATCTTCAACATCCTCGACGACTCGACTTTCTGGACCGGCGACAATTTCGATTGGATTCTCTACGGCGCGATGACGCTGGACGCGACCAGCCACCCGCTGAAACAAATCATGGGCAACGGGTCGATCCTGCAGATGCTCAACGGCGCCAAAATTCAAAGCGTCGCCGGCGAGACATTGCATGACCTACTGACGTTCGGCAGCGGCCTTGCGACGATCAACGACGCCACGCCGCTGGCCTTCGAAAGTTGCGTGCTCGCCGGCACGCCGATCAAGAATCAATTCCACGGCGCGGCGCAGGTCAAGGCGCGCGCGCGGGTCTCGGCCGACGGATCGATCATCTCTTCGCTGAACATTTATGGCGTCACCAAATCCGCAACCGGCGTTTATGCCGTTGTCTACAAGCGGAGATTCGCCGCGTCTGACGATTACGAATGCCAGGTCACGGCGGCGTCGGATGCCAAAGTGATCGGCACGGCGCTGGGCGGCGCGTCGGGCTGTACCGTCTATTTGTGGAACGACTCCGGCGCCGTCGACTGCACCTTCAACCTTACCGTATTCGGCGGCGATCAGGCCGCCGACGTGTCATAGCTGGGAGAAAAAATGGACACGAGCAAACTTCCGACTGCGTCGATCTCGCCGGGGGTGATCTTGATGCAGCCGCCGAAGGGCCGCGCGGAATGGGAGCGCGTCTACGGCAAGCCCGATGGTTCGCCGGCCTGGGAACAGGAACATCTGGGCTTCTGCGAGCTGGACGATCTGCGCGAGCAAGTCGGGCATTTGTATTATCCGAACGGGACGCAGCGGCTCGACTTCTTCGCCACGCGAATCAACCCAAAAACCGGCGGACGCGGCTACGGCTTCGCCTGCCACAAACTTTGCGAGCAGGCTTTCCACGAACTATTCCGGCGCTGGGCTGAACTCGATCTGCTGCGGCTGCTGCGCACGTTCGACGGCTCATACAACTTCCGCGCGACGCGCGGCCGATCGAGCAGCCTCTCGCCGCATTCCTACGGGATGGCCATCGACCTCGACGCGCAGTGGAATCAATTCGGCTGGGGTCCGGACCGCTACGAAATGCACCCGGATGTCGCGGCGGTGGCCGAAGCGCTCGGCTTCACTTGGGGCGGACGCTTCAGCTACCCTGACGCCATGCACTTTCAGTACGGCTCTTACTGAGGATGACGACGATGAGAACCCGCGCGCCAAAGATGCTTTTTCTGACGTTCCTATTATTCGCCGCGCTCGCGTTCGCCGGCGATCTGCCCGACGCGCGACTGACGCCCGGCGCGGTCAACCCCAATTTGTCCGACGCGCAGTTTTATGACCTCTGCCGGCAGCCGGATTGGACGCGAGCGTTTCGTCCGCCAGTTTGGTTCACCGGCTCACTGAAACGCAAACAACTCGCGGCCGGCTACGGCGGGGCAACGCAGGCCGATCCGGATTTGTATGAGGAAGACCATCTGATTCCACTCTGCCTCGGCGGCGCGCCGCGCGACGAGCGCAATTTGTGGCCGCAACTTTGGGCCGGAGAGTGGGGCGCGCACAAGAAAGACACGTTGGAAAAATGGCTCTGTCGTCGCGCCTGCGCGCATGAAATCGACCTGGCTCAAGCTCGCCGTGAAATCGCGGCCGACTGGATCGCGGCTTACAAGAAATACATCGGCTCCTAGCGGGCCTTTTCCGGCTCTTTGACAACTGAATAGC
>PMZC01000218.1 GCA_003170555.1 Deltaproteobacteria bacterium | reverse complement strand
GTCGTGTCGTCGTCGGTCGGCGTGGTGTCATCATCGGTCGGCGTCGTATCGTCGTCGACGGCGTCGTCATCGGCTTCGGTCACGGTGATCATGTCGGTCTTCACCAGCGTGTCGTCGCCGTACGGCCCGTGCGCGACGAGGGTCACGGTGAACGTACCGGGCGCCGTGTAGGTGTGCGTCGGCGACTGGTCGTGCGACACCGGCGTCGCGTCGCCGAAGTCCCAGTCCATCGAATCGACGAGGCCGGCGATCGTGGCGGTGAAGGTCACGTCGAGCGGCGCGGGGCCGCTGGTGACGTCGGCCGTCACGGCGTCGATATGCGGCGGAGCCTGCGACGCGACGCCGATCAGCTCCAGATTGTCGATGCCCCAGTAGTAGTCGTACTGGCCGGTATAGGTGAAGCGGAATTGCACGGTCGCCTGATTGTCGGCCCAGGCGGACATATCCAGCGCCTCGACGCCTTCGCGGCTCGCGCCGGTCCAGTCGACGACGTTGCTCCACGTCGCGCCGCCGTCGTTGCTCACGTCGACGATGGCGTGGTCATCGCCGTAGCCGCTGCAGAATTCGAAGAAATGGCTGAAGTGCAGCGTGACGCCCGTATAGCCCGTGCAGTCGATGACCGGAGTGATCAGCGAATCGTCCCACACCGGGGTCGAGCCCGCGCAGTCCGAGTCGGCGATGGCGAACACGCCGTTCCAGTTCGCGTTGGTGCGGAAGCAGGTGTTGGTCGACGTCCAGGTGTAGCCCGCCGTACCGCCGTCGACGATGGTCCAGGTCCCTGGGATGCCGGATTTGTCATCGAAGTCCTCGGCCCAGATCTTCACCGGCCCGTAGGTCATGTCGAAGACTTCGTGCGTGTTCTGATCCTGGTGGCCGAGCGCGTCGGTGGAGCGCACGACGTAGTAAAACGTTTTCATGTTCGGCAGGTTTTTGTCGACGTAGGTGGTGTCGCTCGTCTCCGCCAGCGGCGAGTTGTAATCGTAGCCGCCGCTGTAGTCGGCGCGATAGACCTGATAGGTGATCGGCGGCGTCAGGTCTTCCGCCGCGTCCCAGGTCACCGTGATCTGCGAGTCGCCGCCCG
Organism: Deltaproteobacteria bacterium; assembly: GCA_003170555.1. GTDB lineage: Bacteria > Lernaellota > Lernaellaia > Lernaellales > Lernaellaceae > FEN-1099. The sequence goes on along the minus strand of PMZC01000218.1, from coordinate 12,986 downwards.
TTGCGCTGACCGCGCCGGCGAAGGTCGGCGGCGCCGTATCGGCGTAAGCGGTATCGGTTTTGTCGGCGGGCGCGCCGTTGCCGATGTCGGCGTCGTGATAGTACACGGTGATCGTGTCGCCGTCGCTGATGGACAGCAGGCCATCGCCCGCTGCCGCGCTCGTCGTGGTGACCGCGATACTGCCCAAGAACGTGCCGGTGCTGTTGATCTCGGTGCAGAGCACGTCTTCGCCGGCCGGTTCGCTCGTGCTGTCGATGTGCAGCGTGTACGTCCCGAGGCCCTGCAAATCGGCGTCGGCGACCAACATGCCGATGATATCGTTTTCGGTGTAAACGCGTTGGTCGAGGTGGACGACGCCGTCCGAGGTCGCGCCGACCAGAATGTCCGCTTCGTAGGGCCGATAGGTGTGGCGCGTGACCACCAGGTGCGCGTTGTCGACGCTCGAAATCGGCGCGCCGAACGTCAGGTGCGCCTCGCCGCCCGCGCTGTAGGCCTTGCCGAGAATGACGCCGTTCTGCGTCAGCGCGACGAGCGCGCCGTCGACGTTCACGTTGACGTCGAAGCTCGTCGAACCCATCGGGATCACCGGCAGGTACGAAACGTCCAGCTCGCCCGGCACGCCGGCGTACATTTCCTGCGTCGGGTCGCCGAACCAGTGGAATTCCTCGATGGCGGTCATGCGGTACGGATCGCCCTGGTAATTATCGCTCATGTACATCTTGCCGTAGAGCATGAGCGGCGCCATGCGCCATTCCGGCGCGTTCGCCTGGCCCGCCGGATAATCCGGTTCGAAGTCCGGCCACATCGAATCGAGCAAGCCCCAGAACATGCGGTCGTTGAGGCCGGAGTAGCTGAGTTCCGTCGAGGCCATGATGCCCACGGCGCCGCCGTTCGGATTGCGTTCCCACGCTTCGCTGAAGCACGGATCGGTTCCGCCGTAGGGACTGGATTCGTCATCGAAGTCGCCGGTCAGACAGTTGATCGACCACACCGTCGGCAGCTTGTCGCCGTTGGTCAGGGCGTTGACGTTGCTGACGTCGAAATACGGTTCGTACCAGTCGGTGACGTCGCCGTGATCGCGATGGGTGATGAACACCGCGCCGCCGTTCACCGCCGCGGTGATATCCGTCGCGCCGCCGTCCCACGCGAAGCCGTTGGAGCGCAGCAGCTCGGGCACGATGTTCACCGGCGAGTAAGTCCACCAATCGGCCGTCCACAGGTAGTCGCCCTGGTTCCAGTAGAGCGGCGTGACGTACGAATCGGTGTAGTAGATGCGGTGCGGCGTGAACGGGCTGTTGGCCATGTACTGATTGAACCACTGGTACTCTTCTTCGGTGGTGCGCAGGAAGCGCCGGTCTTCGTAGCCGCCGCCGCCGTCCTGCCAGTACGCCGCGAAGTAAGCGTTGGTGTAGAACGCATCGTTGTCGATCGGATCGCGTTCGTATTTGATGATGTTCTCGACGCGCTTCTGCGCTTGCGCCACGGTCTTCACGCTGAAGCGCCCTTCGTGGATATCCGGCCACTCGTCGCCGCCGTCGACCGTGAAGTAGTACAGATCGGACGCGTTGCCGTCGGGGCTGTCATAGGTTGTGGGAATCGCGTCGGAGTCGCCGAAGAAAATCATGAACTCGGGCGCCGGGTCCCACGTGTCGTATGCGTTTTTGATCCACGCCTTGATCGACGCGATCGACGTACCCGACTCGTCGGTCGTATGCACTTCGGTGTCGTACCCTTGCAGATTTTTCCAGTCGGCCAGTTGCTCCGCCGCCGCCAGGAAAGCGGGCGCGCACAAAATCACGAACTCGGCGCCGCTCGCGCTCTTGCCGCGCAGCGGCGGCAGCGGCTCGTGCGCAAACGCCATACGGTTCATCGCCACGTCGTAAACATTTTGGAAGCTGCGCGCGCGGCGGTCGGTGAAAAATTTGCCCTTGCCGCCGTCGAACTGGACGCTCACCTCGAAATCGGAATAGACAATCGCCTGGTCGAGCGAAGGCCGCACCTGCACGGGAAACAAATGAATCTGCACCATGCGCAAACCGCGAATCGTCACCGGCTCTTCCAACGAAAACAACATGCCGGGAAACGGATCGGGCCGCGAGTAGATCGTCCCGTCGGCCTCGAACACGGGCTCGTCGGCGCAGTAGCAATCGGGCGCGTGGGCCTGCGCCGGATAATGATTGATGTTGCCGATCGTGCGTGCGCCGGTCGCGGTCACTTTCACCAGCGGCCTTGCGCCGTCGGGCAGTGCGATCCAACGCGACAACACCGGCACTGCGGGTTCGCCGGGCGTTGCGTGTTCGGCCATCGTGCGAAACGTGATGCGCTGCCAGACCTGCCCCGCTTCTTCGATGTCGTTAATCTGAAAACCCGGGAAGTGCACGCGGAAGGCGAACGACGTGACGCTGTTCTTTTCCACGACCGTCTGCGGCGTCTGCGCCGTCATCGTGCCGTCGATCTTGATCCAGCGCGTGCCGCCATATGCGGTAGCCGCCAGCGCCAACCCGATCAAAGCCAGCATCACCCATAGCCGCTTGCGTCTCATGACCCACCTCTTACGGCCTGCGACCGAACGCTTGTTTTGTTGTCGTCCCGCGTAACGCGGCGCGACCCTCCGTCTTAGAAACTACATTTTAACATTGAAGAATTATTGGTTGCAAGCAAGCGCCGGTCAAAAACGCGTCAGTTGCTGCTTCGCGCCGTTGCGGACGCCGGCGGCGTCAAGTACTGTCAGCGCGAAAACGGCGAAGCAGGACAAGCTCGCGATGGACATTCTCGTATGCGTCAAACAGATCGTCGCGCTGGAAACGCCGTTGCGCCTCGCGGCTTCGGGCGCGGCGCTGGCGGTCGACGAGCGCACCGAGTATCGCCTGAACGAGTTCGATGAATACGCGGTCGAAGCGGCGCTGCGCTTGCGCGAAACGGCCGGCGAAGCGCACGTCGAGGTCGTGTCGCTCGGGCCGCCGCGCGTCATTGTCGCGATTCGCCGCGCGTTGGGGATGGGCGCGGATCGCGGCATCCACCTCGTCACGTCAACCGCTGATGACCTCGACCCGTTCGCCGTCGCGCACGCCATCGCGGCGTATGCACGGACGCGGCGCTACGATTTGATTTTGACCGGCGTGCAATCGGAAGACGCGATGCAGGGCGCGGTGGGGCCGTTGATCGCCGCGCGTCTCGGCCGGCCCTGCGCGACGGGCGTGCTCGCCATGCAACTCGTCGGCGGCGAAATCGAGGTCGTCCGCGAACTGGAAGCCGGTCGGCGCGAGCGGCTGGCGTTGTCGCTGCCGGCCGTGCTCACGATGCAGACCGGCCCCGACCAGCCGCGCTATCCGTCGCTGTCGAACATGCTGCGCGCCAATCGCAGCGAACTGGAAACCATCGCCATCGAGACGCTGGATTCGCCGCCCGCGCGACAGGTCGTGACGCGGCTGACCTATCCGCTGCCCACGCGCGAATGCCTGATGCTCGAAGGCTCCGCGGCGGACAAAGCGCGGCGGCTGCGGCGGATGCTCGTCGAACGAAACGTGTGGTGAAGGAACGACGATGTCGGTCGACAAAATCGCGTTGATCATCGAGCACGAAGCCGGAGCGATCCGCCCGATTTCGTACGAACTGATCGCAGCCGCGCGGGCGATCGCGAACGATGCGGCGATCACGGCGATCGTGCTGGGCGACGATCCCGCGGGCGTGGCCGAACGCTTCGCGACAGTGACCGGCGTTGCGGTCATCGCGGTCGCGATCCCCGGTTTGCCAACGTACCTCGCCGAAGTCTATCTCGCGGCCCTGCCCCCGCTGCTCGACGAAATCGGCGCGCGCGTGGTTTGCCTCGGTCACACGCCGCAGGGCTGGGACTGCGCACCCGGGTTGGCCGTCGCACTCGACGCGGCATGTATCACGGCGGTGGAGGGCGTCGCGTCGGAAAGCGGTCGTCTTGTTTTTCGTAAGACCACGCACAACGGAAAAATCGTTTCGCACATCGCCGCGTGCACGGAACGCGTGGTCCTCACCGTGCTGCCGGGTTCGTTTGGTTGGCGATCGCCGGGCGAGGTCGTCGCGGGCAAGGTGACGACCCGCACGGTGAACGCGCCTCCGTGCGCGACGCGGCATCTCGGCCCGGCGCCGGCCGAAGAAGCAGACCGGGGTCTGGCCGCGGCCGAGGTGATCATCGCGGCCGGGCGCGGTCTCGGTAAGCGCGAGAATCTGTCGCTCGTGCAACGGCTGTCCGCCGCGATTCCGAAAAGCGCCGTGGCCGGTTCGCGGCCGGTGTGCGACGCGGGGTGGCTGCCCTATAACCGCCAGGTCGGGCAAACCGGCGCGGTCGTGCGGCCGAAGGTTTACCTCGCCTGCGGCATCTCCGGCGCGGCGCAGCACGCTTACGGCATGAAGGACTCCGGCTTCATCGTGGCGATCAACCACGACCCCCATGCGCCCATCTTCCGCCTGGCCGACGTCGGCATCGTCGAAGATGTGGTCGAGTTTCTGCCGGCGCTCATCGCCGAAATCGCCGGGCGGAAATGGTAATCGATCCGTCGAGGCTTTCGGGGGGCGCCGACGCGATATTTTCGGGTGGCACTGGCACACGGAGCGAAGCGCAGTTTGCCAGTGCTATCTCGTGCGGAGCACTGGCAAGCTGCGTCGGACTCCGCGTGCCAGTGCCACCCATCAACACGCCAAGGTTAGACACCTCGGTCCGCCCCTACATCGAAGAAAATCGACCTCGTGTTGCTTGCTCACGCCGCCTCCTATATCATCGGCCGCGGTAGAAAATGAGGTGTTTGTGAACCACCGGCCCTTCCGCCTTCTTGTCGGCCTGATCTGCGGCTTACTGCTTCTCGTCGCCGTTGCGGCGCACGCTCAGGGCTTCGACCCCGTGCTTTCTCAAAAGGCGGAAGATTACACGCAGTATCTGATGCAGTGGCACTCGACCGGCCTGGGCGGCGTGAGCGACATTCTCTTCACCGACGATTCGCGCCAGCAGATTTTGCAAACCTATGGCTCCGGCGACAGCGAAGACTGGACCGCGACGTACCTCGTCACGCAGGCGATCCGCTATTCGATCACCGGCGACGCCGAAGCGCGCGCGGAAGTGCTGCGCATCGCGCACTACCTGCACATCGTGAAGGACATCACCGGCGACCCCGGCTACCTCGCGCGCTACGCCGCGCCCGATCAGGCGCCGTGGAACGTCGAGACGCTGAACAACGACAATCGCTACTTGGGTACGGGCGACTATGGCGGCGATTTCTGGCTCGGTAAAAACGTGCGCGACAAGTACATCACCTGGTTCTGGGGCCTGTCGTGGGCTTACGACGCGGTCGACGACGCCGACATGCGCGCGACGATCCAGCAGGATTTCCGCGACGTGATCACCACGCTGCACGACCACAACTGGACGATCATCGATCCGTGGGGCCAGGTTTACAGCGCGGCGAAAATCCTGCCCGACATTCGGCTGTCGATTCTCGTCCAGGCCGCGCACGTGATCGACGAGCCGGAATTCTGGTCGCTGCTCGACGAGGAATACCGGAAAAACGAATACGCGCTGTGGCTCACCAGCATCGCCTTCTTCAACAAGTATTACGAATACTACGCGTTCATCAACAACTACTCGAACACGCAGCCCCTCTTCCGGCTCTGGCCGGACCGCACGCGGCTCGCGCACCTCTTCCACATCTGGGATGTCAACGTGCGCCAATGGTCGAACGGCGGACACAATCCGTTTTTCGACGCCGTCTATTATCAAGGTTGCCTGCGGCTCGGCGGCTGCGACGCCGGCGAACTCGACGCGATCAAAGACGACGCGTACCAAAGCCTGCTGGACATGTACGACGCGCCGAACTGGCAGCGCGCCAAGACCTGCACCGATCTGCCGCTCGATCCGTTTTCGGTGTGGGCGCATCAGTTTCTGGAGAACAACCCGTGGATCGGCCAGTTGACCGGCATCGACATCGAACCGCAAACCGCGGCGCCGCACGAGGTGTGGGACCGTTGCTGGGAATCGGTGTTGTGGGAATGCAGCCCGTACCACACGTCGTGCAGCGCTCCGGACGACCCGGCGCACACCACGCACGGCGTCGACTATTTGATTGGGTATTGGCTCGGCGTTTACTACGGTATCCTGCCCGGCGACGGCCCGTACGGCGACGACGAGTTGGATGACGACACCACGCCGCCGGACGACGACACGGTCGATGATGACGCGACGGATGATGACACTGTCGATGACGACACGGTCGATGACGACGCGACGGACGATGATGTGACCGATGACGACACGACGCCGGGTGACGACGACACCCAGGCGCTTGACGACGACGTGTCGGATGACGATGCTACGAGCGACGACGACAACACCAGCGCCGGGTGCGGCTGCTGATCGATAGCAACTTCTGAATTAAAAAATACGAAACGAAAAGGAGCACGTTGGTGACGCCGAAAGACCACTCTCGCGCGGTGTTGATTACGGGCTGTTCATCCGGCATCGGCCACGCCATCGCCCTCCGGTTGGCGAAAGGCGCCTGGAAGGTGTACGCCACGGCGCGCAAGCCGGAGACGTTGAAAGAGCTGGCGGACGCCGGATGTCGGACCCTCGCGCTCGATGTGACCGACGAAGCGTCGATGCTGCGCGCGGTGAATCAGGTGGAGGCGGAGGCCGGCGCGGTCGGCGTGCTGATCAATAACGCCGGTTACGGCCAGGCGGGCGCGATCGAAACGCTGAGCATGAACCTCATCCGCAAGCAATTCGACACCAACTTGTTCGGCCCCCTGCGCCTGACACAGCTCGTTCTGCCCGGCATGAGGCGCGCCGGATGGGGGAAAATCGTCAACATCACGTCCATCGGCGGCAAGCTCGTGTTCCCGGGCGGCGCCGCGTACCACGGTTCGAAGTTCGCGCTCGAGGCGTTCTCCGATTCGCTTCGTTTCGAGGTGCGGCCGTTCGGCATCGACGTGATCGTCATCGAACCCGGCCTGATTCACTCGAAGTTCCCCGACACCTTGTTGGCGAGCCTGGAAACAGACTCCGGCCCCTATGCCGACTTCCACGCCATCATGAACCGCAAGACACGCGAGATGTATCACGATCGGCTCCCCACGATGCTGAGCGGCGGTCCCGATTCCGTGGCGGTGGTCGTGGAAAAGGCCCTGAACGCCCGGCGGCCGAAGTCGCGTTACTCGGTCACGGCGTCGGCCAAACTGCTGCTGGCGGTACGATCGATGATGACGGATCGCGGCTGGGATTTGGTCATGCGCTCGCAGTATCGCCGCGAGAAATCCCCCAAAAAGCAGGCAAAGTGATCACCGGTGTCAGTTTTCCAATACCGCCATATCCTCTTTATTTTCTAATTTTGCGATTTTTCACATCCTTTACCGACTGACGTTCACCACTTCTTTGTAGAACGATTTCCGCTTGACAGGCGGTGGTATATCTCGCTAATCTCCCCACAATATTTTGTGTGAGCTTGACGCTTCGCGCAAAATGGATCGTCGCTGGCATGGCGTATGCTCTTATTGCAGGAGCGGGAGTGGTCGAGATGAATGTTGAGTTTGGCGCATAGCGTCAAACCGGAGTCTTGATGAGCATTACGATTGTACAGAAAAGCGACTTGAACGTCCGAAAAAAGAACGCGCGGACGGCGCTCGTGCTGGCCGGCGGCGCGGTGGCCGGCGGGGCCTACAAGCTGGGCGGCCTCAAAGCGCTGTCGAACCTGATGGTCAACCGCGACGTGACCGACTTCGATATCTTCGTCGGTTTGTCCGCGGGCGCGCTGATCGCCACCCCGCTGGCTTCGGGCGTCACGGTCGAGGAAATGCTGAAGAGCCTCGACGGCAAATCCGATCGCCTGGCGCAGTTCACCCCCTTCGATTTCTATAACCCGAACATTTCCGAGTACATCCAACGGCCGCTGCAGTTCGTCTTCGACGCCAGTACGACGCTGCCGCGCTTCGCCATCAGTTTTCTGTCGAACATCTTCTCGCCGGAAAAGCGCTTCGGCGCGGCCGTGCGGCAGTTCATCCGCCGGCCGAATTATCAGAATCTGGATCAGGTGCTCAAGATTCTGGCCAAGATCGCCTCGGCCAGCAAAAGCCTGCCGCACCCGCTGAATTACATGCCGTCGGGCCTGTTCACCAACGGGCGCATCGAGGCGTACATTCGCAAGAACCTCGAGCACAACCATCTGCGCAACGACTTCGCCGACATTTTCCAACGCCGGCGCAAGGAGTTGTACATCACCGCGACGATTCTGGACACCGGCGAGCGGGTGGTTTTCGGCCACGACGAAAACAACGACCTGTCGGTCAGCGAGGCGATTCAGGCCTCGACCGCGTTGCCGGGCTTTTACAAACCGGCGCGCATCAAGGGCATCGATTACGTCGACGGCGCGGTGGCGGCCACGGCCAACATCGACGTGGCGGCGAACCACGGCGCCGATCTGATTATCTGCTACAACCCCTTCCGGCCGTTGGACAACAAGCTGATCGTGCAGTGGTACAAGGAAATCGACGAATACGTCACCGACAAACCCCACCTGGCCGATGGCGGCATGGTCGCCGTGATCAACCAGGTGTTCCGCATGATGTTGCATCACCGCCTGCACGAAACGATGAATGCCTACCAGTCGGACCCGAACTTCATGGGCGATATCATCCTGGTCGAACCGGACGTCAACGACGTGCAGTTCTTCGAAATGAACCCGATCAACTTCTGGCAGCGCGCGAAGGCGGCCGAACGCGGTTTCCTGTCGGTCAAGGCGTCGATCGAGTCGATCTTCCCGCAGATCAAGAAGATCCTCAACAGCTACGGCATTGAAACCTCGATGATTTACGTCGAGGAAGACGCGAAAAAGATTCAGGCCACGCCGTACGACGAAGCCATCATCGGCGTCCTCGGCAAAGAACGGCTGAAGCGGGATATTCGGCTGGTGATGTAGGCCCGACCCGGGCGGGTTTGAAACCCGCCCCTACGATTCCGTCGCAGGTTAGCGCAGGTAGGGGCAGGTCTCAGACCTGCCCGGCGCGAAAGGGCGGGTTTGAAACCCGCCCCTACGTTCGATCCTCAAACCTCAAACCTGTCTACTTCCCCTTCCACTTCGGCGGGCGTCGTTCGATGCGCGCGGCGACGCCTTCCTTGAAGTCGTCGGTGATGACCAGCGTCGATTGCGCGATGGCCTCGACCTGCATCGACGAAGCGGTGTCGAGGTCATAGGCGAGGTCGAGCACCTTTTTCGCCAGGCCGACCGCGTTCGGCGCCCCGGCGCGGAATTCCTCGTGCCAGCGCAGCGCGGCCGCGAGCCCCTCGCCCGCCGGCGTCACCTCGTTGACCAGCCCCCACTGCAGCGCCGTCTCCGGCGTGATCGTCCGGCCGGTCATGATCAGTTCCTTCGCCCGCGGCAGCCCAACCGCGCGCACCAGCCGCGTGGAGCCGCCGACGTCGGGGATCAACCCGAGATGCACCTCTTCGATATTGATCTTGCAGCCGACCTCGGCGATCCGCACGTCGCAGGCCAGGGCCATCTCCAGCCCCATGCCGATGCAATGCCCGTGCAGCACGGCGATGACCGGTTTTTCGACGCGGGCCATTTCGTTGGTGATGGACTGCAGTTCGCGCACCGCACGGCGGAAGGCCGCGTTGCCGGCCAGCTCAATCGCGGCGAAGGCCATGAAATCGATGCCCGCCGAAAACGACTTGCCGGCGCCGTTGACGATGATCGTGCGCACTTGCCCGTCCGCCGCGGCCGCCGCGAGCGCCTCGCGGAACGCCACGCCCAGTTCGAGGTTGAACGCGTTGCGCTTGTCGGCGCGATTGAGCGTCACGATGCGCGCGCCGTCTTCGTCGCGGATCAGAATCAGGTCGGACATGGAAACTCCTTGGTCAGGGTGAACGATCAATCATCGGGAGCAACAATTCGTCGGCCGGTCATCCGGTCGTCGATAGTTGTAATGGGTATTCTAGAATTTTTCCAGCGCCGCCTGGGCGAGCGGTTTGATCTTGCTCTTGCCGGTCATCACCAGCACGCGCAACTGGCTGGCGATCGCGCGCTTTTCGGCGACGCCGAGTTTGTCGGCTTGCGCGGCCAGGGCTTCGAGCGCGGGCGCGGCGATGGCGCTCACCGGCGCCTGGGCGAGCACGAGCTGCACGCGCCAATCGTCGGTCAGGCCGTAGGCATCGAAAAACCGCTGTGCAACCTCGGCGAAACCGGGCGTATCCTTCGCCTGATTGAGTTCTTCCTCGGCGGCGAGTTGCGCCGGGTCTTTTTTCTTGCCGAACGCCTCGTTGGCCTTTTTCAGCGCGAGGCTGCGTCCCCACGCCTGCTGCTTCTTCGAGCCTTCGAAAGCGGGTTTCTCGGTGCGGCGGTGGCTCGAACTCTCGCGCATCTTGTCGCGCTCGCGCCACGACGGCCGATCGTCGTCGTTCCAACCGCGATCATCGCGAGGCATGACCGTTTCCCCCGTTGTTTTGGAGATTATAACAACCTTTCGCCGCGGGCGCACCGCGCATTCGGCGGGTCCGGCAAATCCGCGCGCCGCCCATCAGGGAAGGCAGGTGATCATCGCCGGGCAGTTGCCGTAATTCTCGGCAATACACGTAAAGATGGAATTGACCCACGTCGTCAGACCGGCATCGCACATCGTGATGATATCGCCCAGCGCGACCGGGTCGCCGGTGTTGGGGTCCGTGACCTCGACGTGGCAGGTGTTGTACAGATAGTCAAACGCATCCGCGCAGTCCGGCACAAACGTGTCGTCGTCGCCGATGGTGTCGTCGTCGCCGACCACCGTGTCGTCGTCGAACGTATCGTCGTCCGACGCATCGTCATCGGCGGCGTCGTCGTCCCCGCCTCCGCCGTTGCCGCCGGCATCATCGTCGAGGACGGCTCTTTCTCCGTTGTTGTTGTTTTGGCAGGCAAAAACAAGCGCCAGGCTTACCGTCAAGATGAACAAGGCAAGGACGAACACGGTTTTGCTCGACATGTTTTCATACCTCCGTTATCTTTCTGTACCTCTGGGAAATTAAGACCGACTACTCGCGCAAGCAAATATTTTTTTCAATAGGTACAAACGGGTGATGGTTGATTTTGTTGTTCGATGACGCCGGACCTGAGATGTCGTTGTGTCCGTATATCAAAATGCAAGTACTCGATTCGATTCGCGGTTGTTTCCCCCGCGTCCGATTCTTCGGCGCTGTGAAATCTGTGCCTATTGACGCATCTCCGCAATTGCCATACAAAAGGCAACCAACCAAAGGAGGGTCCCATGTCGCTGGTAATCTGCCCGAATTGTCAGCACGAGATCAAAGATACCGACCCGACCTGCCCCAACTGCGGAGGCGCAATCGAGGCGGTCGCCGGTCCCCTGGATCCGGCGTCCACGACGTTGACCGAACGCGCGGGAACGATCTACGTCGAAACGAAGAAAAAGACCAACAAGGCGAAGTGGATCTGCATGGCGATCGTGGTGTTCGGCGTTCTGATTATATTCCTCGACCGGATGTACGTACAAAACTCGGCGCTTTTTCTCACCGGCGTCGTGATCGCTTTCGGCGCTGCTATTGTCTTGATCGTCCTGCGCACCATCGCGACCGTGCGCGTGGCCAAGGAACGTTTTCCGTCCCCGAAAAAGAAGTCTTGAGGCGCCACGTATCGTCGGCGGGTTAGCGCCCAGCAGTCTGTTACAGTCGAATAGAAACGATCCCTGCGATCAATCGCTGGGCCAAGATTGTTCGTCCCTGCGGGGACGATTGAATTTAGCCCACCGTTTATGGTTTTGCAAAAAATAGTCGCCCCTTCAACAGGGCGCCTCTGCGCCCGTGAAACGGGCGTTAGAAGTTAGCCCAGTATTTTCAATGCTGGGCAGAAGGGCGAAAAATTTTCACGCGTTTTGTAACGCGTTCCGGTCCCAGGGCTGAAAACCCTGGGCTATTTTCTANNAAACGGTCGGGGCAAACTAGAAATGTATGTTGTTTTCTTGCAAAACCATCAACGGTGGGTATGCCCGCCGGCGCGAACGTTTTTCTTATAACGCCAAGCCCGGGATGTTGTTGTAGCACTCGGCGATGGCGTCGCAATTGCCGTAATAATCGACGATGCATTGAACCGCCTCACCGAACCAATCGGGCGGACTGGGCGAGTTGCACCAGGCCTTCACTTGGTCTTCCGAGTAGTACCCCATGCTGAAGCCGCAAACTTCATAAAAATATGCGATCGCGTCCTGGCAACTCAGCGTGGTGTCGTCGTCGGAGATGGTGTCGTCGTCAACGTAGGTGTCGTCATCTGTGCCGCCGATGCTGGCCATCCCTTCGACGAAGTCGCCGCTGTCGCCGTCGAGCCGCCACGGAAACGCATTGGTAGGGATATCATCCGTGATGGCGAGAAAGGCGAAAGTCTGGACATCCTGGTCGCGAATGTCGCCGTAGTGGCCGGGCGAAGAGCCGAAGTTCTGCCACGTTATCTGGTTGGCGCCGTCGTCAAAGTTGACTTCCCAATGGTCGCAGTAGCCGTCGCCCGTGTGTAAACAAGACGGGGCCGCCGGTTGATTCGCCTCGGCCGCCAAGACGTAGTTTGGCGGGAGGTTCACGATGACCTCGCGAATCCAGATTCCCCGTTTCCCTTCCGGGTCCGGCATATTCGCGTTGAACACCTCGAAGACGAACGTGTACTGGGTGTTCGGTCCCAGCGAATACGGCATCGTAAAGGTCAGGCTCGAGTCGTCGAAACCGTTGTTGACGTCGTCATCCGGGCCGGTGTCATCGTCCACGTCGTCGTCACTCGGCNNTCGCTGCCGCCGCCGCCGCTGCTTTGGCAGGCGAAGCCCACCAGCAAACCGAGAGCCAAGCCCGCCAGAAGTAACAAAAGAATGGTGGTGTGACGCTGCATTTTTTGATCCTCCCACGTCGACTTTCATCCGTTCATAACACAATCGCGGCGGAAATCAAGCGTGGTTATTCTAGCGCGGCGAACGATCGGATGGACCCCCCTCCATCTCCCCCC
>PMZC01000223.1 GCA_003170555.1 Deltaproteobacteria bacterium | reverse complement strand
GCCGCCGGTCTGCTTGACGTGGCGATAATTTTCGCGGGCCTCGCGGGTGATCGTCTGCCGGTAAGCGACCTTCGGCTCGCCGACCTGCGCCACGACGCTGAAGTCGGTTTTCAGGCGGTCGACGATGATCTGCAAGTGCAGCTCGCCCATGCCCGAGATGATCGTCTCGCGCGTTTCGTCGTCGAACTTCACCTGGAACGACGGGTCTTCTAGGCCCAGCTTGCGCAGCGCGTGGCCGAGCTTTTCCTCTTCCTTCGAACCGTCGGCCGCGACGCTGATCGAAATGACCGAAGCCGGCACCGGGATCGCCTCGTACATCAGCGGCGCTTCCGGATCGCACAGCGTGTCGCCGGTGATCGTGTGCTTCATGCCGACCAGCGCGACGATGTCGCCCGCGCTCGCCTCTTCGATTTCGATTCGTTCGCGCGCATGGATGCGCAGGATGCGGCCGATGCGTTCGTCGCGGTTCCGCCGCGGATTCGCCACGCGGTCGCCGGAGCGAATGAGGCCCGAATAGATGCGGATGAACGTCTGCTGGCCGACGTAGGGGTCGTGAATGATCTTGAACGCCAGCGCGGAAAAGGGCTCGTGTTGCGACGGCGCGCGGCGGTGCGTCTTGCCCGCCTCGGTCACGTCGTCGCCGAACACCGCGCCCTTGTCGAGCGGCGAAGGCAGCAGCCGCACGACGGCGTCGAGCAGCGGCGTGATGCCTTTGTTCTTGTACGCCGCGCCGCAGAAGACGGGCGTCAGCGCATCGGCCAGCACGCACTTGCGCGCCACGCGCCAGATCAACTCGGGATCAATCGGCCGGTCTTCGAGATACGCCTCGGCCAGCTCGTCGTCGTAGTCCGCCAGCCGCTCGAGCAGCTTGACGCGCGCGGCCTTCGCGGCGTCGCGCAGCTTCGCCGGAATCTCGGCGATTTCTTTGTGCTCCTCGGCGTAAAGCACCGCCTTCATTTCGATCAGATCGACCAGCCCCTCGAAATCAGGGCCGGCGCCGATGGGCATCTGAAAAGCCAGCGCCTTGGCGTCGAGGGTTTCGTCCATCTGCTGCAGACAATGCGCGAAGTCGGCGCCGTCGCGATCCATCTTGTTGACGAAGGCGATGCGCGGCACGTGATGGCGCTCGGCCTGGTTCCAGACCGTTTCCGATTGCGGCTCGACGCCCGACACCGCGCAGAAAACGACGACCAGGCCGTCGAGCACGCGCAGCGAACGTTCGACTTCGAGCGTGAAATCGACGTGCCCCGGGGTGTCGATGAGGTTGATCGTATGGCCGAGCCACCGGCAGGTGATGGCCGCCGAGGCGATGGTGATGCCGCGCTCCTGCTCCTGCTTCATGAAATCCATCGTGGCCTTGCCGTCGTGCACCTCGCCCATGCGCTTGGTCACGCCGGTATAAAACAGCACGCGCTCCGTCACCGTCGTCTTGCCGGCGTCGATGTGCGCCACGATGCCGATATTGCGAACCTTCGAAAGGGGCATTACTCCTCCGTCGCCCGGGGCGAAAAGAGCGAGGTTTATACACCGTGGCGTCGCCGGGGGCAAGGCGGGCGGCGGATATCGAATGACGGTCGATAGACGATGTAAACCGGGCAAATCAAGGCGCGGCGCCGGGGTCGGCCGGCGTTCGCGGCGGTTGGTCAGCGCACAGCAACGTTCGGGCGGCCGGCGATTACAACGGCGTCGCCAGGGCCGGGATGCGATCGGCCTGGAACGAGCTGATCGCGGTCTCGGGCTGGGTGTACAGCCAACACTGCCAGACCTTTTCGCCCGCCGGCGTCACCTCGATGAAGCGCGACGGCGATTGCTGCACGCCATTGCCGGCCGTGATGAGGATATTGCCGTTCTCGAGTTGGTCGGCGTCGCCCAGCGACAGGTTGAACCACTGGTCGGTCTCGTCTTGTCCCTGGTATTCCCAGACGATCGTCGACTGCATCGTGTCTTCGTTCAGATGGTAGATGATCGCCCGCGAGAAGCCGCGCATGATGCCGCCGTTGTCGTAAAACAGGAAATTGCCGTTGCCGAGACTGTCCACGCCGTGTCCGCCGCCGACCCACGGATACTCCGCGTTCGGGTCCGGCGCGAAATCGCCGCCGTCGCCGAAGGCCCAGATGACGTTTCCCGTGTCCATGGCGATCTTGAAGAACGTGCTGATGCCCCAGCAGTTGATGTAGGCGAAGCCGTTGTCGAAGTCGAAGAAAACGGTGTTGACGTGGGTCCAGTCGCCGGCGGGAACCGGCCCCGGCGCGGGCAGATGTTGCCAAGTGTCCCAGGACCACAGGATGTTGAGCGCGGGGTCAATTTCCTGCACCCAGTCGCCCTGGGTCGTGCCGTGTTGGTCTATTTTGGTCAGCACGTAGTCGCCGTTGTCCAACTCATGAAACACGTGGTGCATGGTGCCGTTTTCGGAAAACCCGCCGCCGAGTTGTACGGGCCCTTCCCAAACAATGTTGCCTTGGAGGTCCATCTTGAACGGGTGTTTGTACTTGGCGACCGCGGGGCCGATCACGACGTACTTTTCGTTTTCCACGAGATGCACTTCCATATCCACGCGCGCGGTTTCGCCGGAGGGAATGTAGTACCAAACCGGCTCCCCGTTCATGTCGAAGATCGCCGCGGCCAGCGGACCGTCCATCGTCCCGGTGTTCAGATTGGTGATCGTCCAACCGTCTTGCGCCTTGGTCGCGTTATAAACGTCGACGTGGGTGGACAGCCACTCGACCGGCAGGCTGCCCGCCTGGAATGTCATCTCCTGCGACCGCAGCTCGGCGCTCTTGCCGGTCCGCGAAACCGCCTGAAGTTGATACCACTGGTCGGCGTGCATGCCGATCACGATGACCTGGTGCGCGGTCGTCAGGTCGTCGCTGCCGATCTGGTAGCTGTAACCCTGGCCGACTACGCCGAATTCCACCCACGAAGACGCGGGCTGGTCGGTGGTCCAACTGACCACGCACGAGATCTCGCAGATCGGATTGGTGACAAGCGTGGCGACGAAATCTCCCGGTGTGGTGTCGTCGTCGGCGTCGTCGTCGACGGTGTCATCGTCAACGGCGGCATCGTCGTCGGCCGTGTCGTCGTCGCCGCCCGAGCCGCCGTTTCCGGCGCAGCCCGCCGGCGCGAGCGCCAGGACCGCCAGGACCGCGACGAGGAAGAACGGGAACAGCTTGTCGAACATGAATTTCGCCTCCGTTGGGTCTGGGCGGGTGAGCGCGTCGCCGGAGCCCGCCTACTCCGCGATGGTGTCGTCGTCCACGGTGTCGTCGTCCACGGTGTCGTCGTCGCAGTTCGGACCGATGTCCTCCGGAGTAATTTTCTGTACGGTGAGACCCGGCACGACCTCGCCGGTGTAACCTTCGGCCTTGATGCCGACGCAGTAAGTTTCGCCGTCGGACGGGCAGGGCTGGCACGGCGCGCCGAACGCCGCCGCCACTACGCAGATCATTTCCAACGGCACCACGAAGAAGTTCACCAACTCCCGTGCGTCCAACATGCCGGCGAGCACGCCGTTGTCGAAGCCCGAGCCGTCCGCGCGGAACCGGCCGGAGCTGGTCGCCTGCCAGAGCTTCGCGTCGATGTTCTGGATTTTGACCTGATAGTCGGTCGGGCCGATCGAGAACTGCCCGGCGCCGTCCGGCCACACGCCGTCAGTGAAGTCGGTGGTCACCACGCATTCGTTTTGGATCACGTCGTCATCCGTCGCGCCGACCGCGCCGATGATGTCGATCGTCACCGGGGTCGCGCTCGTCACGCCGAAGAGCAGGATCGGCACGTAATAGCCGATGATGTCCCCGACCCCGTGCGGCTCGGTCCAGTCGGACAAGGGAATGACCAACTGGTAAGTATTGCCCACGGTCACGCTCGGATCGAACGAATCGTCGTCGGCGTCATCGTCGGTCGTGTCGTCGTCGACGGTGTCATCGTCGGGGGCGGTGTCGTCATCCGTCGCGTCGTCGTCCGACGCGTCATCGTCGGCGCCCGCGTCGTCATCGCCGGCGCTGTTTCCGCCGCCGCAACCGCAGCACGCCAGCGCGGCCAGCAGCGCCGCCAGGCCGATCAACCACGGCAGATAGTATCGTTTCATTTCGGGAGCCCTCCTTGATTCGCCGACCGCGCCGCTCACGGCGGGTCGAGGCGTCGCCTTAACCCCTACAATCCATACTCTTCATAAACAAATTGCAAGTCTCGCCGAATGCGCGCTTCGTCCAAGCCGAACTTCGCCAGCGAGTACGCGTGCTTGCTCTGGTATTTTTCCTGCTTCTGCGCCTGCTCGCGCACTTTGTCCCAGAACTCGGGCGCGGGCTGCAGTTCCAGAAAGTCGACCAATCGTTTCATGGTATTTTCAAAATCGTTCATCAGGTCGGGGTAGCGCACGATCTGCAGATTCGCCGGCGGAATCACCCCGGACTTTTTCACGTCGTGGAACGTCCGGTACAGGCACAGCGAACCCTGGTAGAGATTTTCCAGGTAGCGCGCCCGGTCGTCCGGCCGGGTGGCGTTGAACATGTCATACGAGTTTTCCAGCACGCCGGTGAGCAGCGACATGCCCGACGGAATCGTTTCCAGCGGGTCGCGCACGACATAGATGATGCGGCAGTCCGGATAGCGCCGCAGCAGGGTCTTCACCCGCAGCGTGAAGATGCTGCTCTTGACGATGATGCGGTCTTTTTGTTTCGCCGCCTGGTTGCGCCGCCAACAGCCTTCCAGATACCGAAAGAGCTTTTCCTGCTCGGCTGCCGGCTCGTCGTCGAGTTCGAAATAGCGGCGGCACTGCGCGCTGCCCCAGGTGTCTTCCCAGGCCAGAAAGTACGACCACAGGAACCCGCCGTCGACGAAGTGGAAGAAGGCCATCGCGTCGTCGGTCTCCACGTCGCGCAGGCTGGTTTCGTGCGCGTCGGCGCTGTGATAACGCGCCGGAGAAAACGGGGCGAATTTGTGGATGATGCGCCGGAAGATTTTCCGGGCGGTGATCGCCGGAAACAGCATCTCCCACAACTCGAACGCGCACATCCGGTCCGTGTTCAACAGGAAGCGATGAACGAACGTCGTGCCGCCGCGCGGATTGCCCAGAATGAACACCGGCCGGTCGAGCCGCCGGCCGCGAAACGCCGGAAACAGCACGTAATCCAGCGCCCGGGTGACGCCGTTGATCACCCGATGCACCTGCAACAGCAAGAACGTACCCAGCGGGCGGAGCTTGAAGCCGAACGTCCGGAGGATGATGCCGTACAAGCGCAGGTACTTGCTCACCGCTCGTCCACCCATTCGCCCGCCGCGGTCACCATCGTGAAACCGGAGGCGGCCGTCGACAGAATCAGCTTCTGCCCGTGGCGGACTTCCCGCTCCTGCAGCAACTGGTTCATCGCCAGCGCGACGGTCGTGCTCGAGGTGTTGCCGAACAGGTGATGGGTGTAAACCGCCTTTCGCGGATCGGCCCCGAGGTCCTGCAACACCTTCTTGATCATCTTCTCGCTGGGTTGGTGGAAAACGAAATGATCCACGTCCTCGTGCGTCCACCCCAATCGGTCCAGCATCCGCTGCAGTTCCGGCGCGACGTGGACATTCAGCTTGAACAGCTCGCCCGAAATCGAGGTGAACGTGCCGTCGATCGGCGCGTGGCACAGATGCCAGTTCTGCGGCAGGCTGTAGTTGGCCATCGCCAACAGCCGCAGGCAGCCGCCGGGGAAAGGCTTGCGCCGCACCAGCCAGGCCGCCGCGGCGTTGCCGATCGTCAGCCCCGCGACTTTGGCCACCAGCTCCTCGACCGACTGGATATCGTAGGTGAGGAACTGGCGGGTCAACTCCGCCGCGCAAATCAGCGCCGTTTGCATCTGCGGATACAGATTCAAGTAGGCGCAGGCCACGTGCACCGCCTCCAATTGCCCGGCGCAGGCGCTGGTCACGTCGAAGGCGTGAATGCGCTCGATGCCCAGCCGCGCCGCGATCTCCATGGCGGTCGACGGCTCGAAGTATTCCCGCGCGATGCTGCCGTTGATCAGCAGGTCGACGTCCGTGGCGGCCACGCCCCCGGCATCGAGGCAGGCCTGCGACGCGCGCGCGGCATAGTCGGCCACGCGCACCGTCGGGTCCGGCTCCAGATACCGGCACTGCGACCCGCACTGAGCGAACGTCCGCTTCACGATGCTTTCGATGACGCGCAAATCCTTCGCCGGGCCGCGATAGTGCTCGCGAACGCGCGCCAGCAACTCATCGTTTTCGATTCGCTGCGGCGGCAGCACGACCGCCGGCCGCGAAAGATAGACCGTGGGAAATATCTCAACACCCATGGTGGTCAAACCTCTTTTTCTTCACACGAAGCCGCCGACCCGCGCCGGCCTTTTTAGCCCGCACATCTTGCCCTTTCAGCAGGGGACTGTCTACCGGATCGGCGGGCGGGCAGTGAGTCAGTATGGAAATATTCCCCTTTTAAACTTTCAACTACAAACGGGACCCGCTCCGCGTGACCCGAGAAACAACATCGCCGGGGCTGATTCGAGATCGTCAATTCCAGGAAATCGGCATTGATTTTGCGGGAGCGCAGGAAGAACATACCGAACTACAACTTTATGACTGACGGAGGGCGAGATGAAGGTGAAGACTTTTTGGCCCTTGATTCTCGTGACGCTGATTGGCCTGGTGATCGGTGTGGTCTTGTCTTGCGGCGGCAGCAGCGGCGGTGGCGGCGATGACGACAATGGCTCAAACGACGATGACGCTTCGGGCGATGACGACAGCGCGACGGGCGACACGTGGACCGACTCGTCGTCTGGCCTGACGTGGCAAGTGACGCCTTCGAGCAACTATATGGCCTGGGCCGACGCCAAGACTTATTGTCAAAACTTGGCGGGCGGCGGTTGGCGCTTGCCCACGATCTCGGAATTACGCACCTTGATTCGCGGTTGCGCTGGGACGCAAACGGGCGGGGCTTGCGGCGTGACGGATAGTTGCCTGAGTTATTCGAGTTGCTGGAGTGATCCGTGCAACGGTTGTGACCCGGGCGCTGGTCCGGACGACGGTAACTACGGGCCCGCGCAGTTGACGGGTAACGGTAATTGGTATTGGTCGTCCTCGGCGGTCGCGGACGGCGACAGCCACGCGTGGGACGTCAATTTCGACGGCGGCGACGTCTACGGCTACCCCACCGACTACGACAGCTACGTGCGTTGTGTGCGCTAGTCAGCCGACCGTGAAAATCGGCAATTTGGGCATTTGGTCATTTGGTCATTTTTCACGCGCCGAAGGCGCGTGATTCCGGTCCAGGGTGAAGCCCTGGTCGAAAATTTTATAAATGGCGAAGTACGACAACCTGCCGATTTACAAGAAGGCGCTGGAGTTGACCGTGTATGTGGAAGATGTGGCGAAAAACTTTTCCCGCTACCACAAGTACACGATCGGGACACGTCTTCGGGACGCCTGCTGGGAGGTCGTGACGGGCATCGTGAATCATCCGCCGCGGCAATTTGTTCGGCGAAAGACTTTATACAAGCACTGTTGAGAAACAGACTCAGCCGTTCAAACTGACCCACTACCGGCGAGCGTTGAGAGAAGCTTTTGCTGGAGGCGAGCGACCGGCCGTTAGGGATCCAACCCGACGTTGATCGTCAACTGATCCAAATCCCGCACCGTGCTGTAAGGCACGAAGCCGCGCGCCCGCGCTTTGGCGTAGAAGTCGGCGACGTGGGCCGGCTCGCGGCAGTAGTCGACGCACAACACGAGCTTGCCGGCCGCCGCCACGTGATCCATGAACGGCAAATCGAACGCGCGCTGGTCCGCGTCGGCCGGTTGATCGCCGTCGTACCACGTGTCTTCCTTGCCGACGCCGTCGAGCACGGCGAGATAATCGGCGTCGTCCGTCAACTCGACCGCGTTTTGCGGAAAGACGTAAAAGCCCGGATGCGTCTGGCGCACGTATTCCGCCAGCGCGGCTGCCAGGTCCATCATGTCCTGCGCCGCGTGCGGATTCTCCGGGTTCTCGACCGACCAATAGTAATAGGCGTCGATGAGGTCGAGGTACACGCCGTCGAAGCCTTCGCCGAGAATGCGATCGAGGTAATCATACAGAATGTCCTGCCAGCCGCTCATCCAGTAGCGGACCTTGTAATTGCCCGGCCAGTCCGGATTCACCGGGCCGAGCCACGACGGCGGGTGGGCCAGCCAATCGCTTTGCCAGTAGAAGCGATAATCTTCCGCCTCGCCGATCGACAGGTAGCTCAGCACGATCTGGCCGTTGTTCTGCAGCAGCCCGACGTCGTAGAGGGTCCACTCGCCCGCGGCGGTTCCGTCGAAACTGTAATCGATGACCGCCAGATCAAAACCCGAGTTCGCGACCACCGGCGGCTCGACGTTCTGCAACTGGTACACCCACGAATACACCCACTGGAGATCGCCGGTCGCCGGGTGTTCGTTCTGCGCGCGGCTGTGGCAGCCGACCGCCAACAAGAGGGCGAGCAGCGACAGGCTCAGCCGCACGACTCGAAAGATCATCGGCCTTCTCCGCCGCCAAGGTTTTTCGCGGTTGTCAGTTCGCTCTCGATCGGACGATAATAGCTTTTTCGGGGAAGGAGTGCGAAATGAAAAAGACCGTCGGTCCGAAAAACATTCTGTATCCGATGCCGGTCGTGTTGATCGGCGCGCTGGTGAATGGCGTGGCGAATTACATGCCCATGGCGCACGTGGGCATTCTCGACTTCAGCACGATTTCGCTGGGCATGGGCAAGATGCACTACACCGCTTCCGGCATCAAGGAAAACCGCGCGTTCAGCGTCAATCTGCCGTCGATTGATATGGTGAAAGAAACCGACCACTGCGGCCTGGTGTCGGGCATGCACGTCGACAAGTCGCCGCTCTTCGAGCCGTTCTTCGGCACGTTGACCACCGCGCCGATGATCCGCGAGTGCCCGTTGAACATGGAATGCCGGGTGACGCAGATTCTCGACTTCCCCAAGCACGACATCGTCATCGGCGAAATCGTGCAGACCTACTGCGACGAGGAAGTGCTGACCGACGGCGAGCTCGATTACACGAAAATCCGGCCCATCCTCTTCACCATGGCCGGCCACGGCTTCTGGAAACTCGGCGAACGCTTCGCCACCGCGTGGGAAGTGGGGAAAGAGTTCAAGGGGTAGCGGCGCGGGGCCGAGGAAATAACGCAATTTCTGGATTCCCGCTTACGCGGAAATGATATTTTCCTGCTTTCCCGTCGTTCGCGGATCAGCTCTTAGTCTCGTCGATATTATCGAACGAGTTGATTGGCCTTTTGCAGAATTTCTTCCGCGACCTGGCAAGCCTTTTCGGCGCCGGCACGGGAATAGTCCGACTCGTAGTCGGCTTTTTCCCGAAGGGCTTTGATTTTTTCGAGTAGCTTGATCAAGCGGGCATCGAGCAGACCTTCGTCCACGAACAGGGCATACATGGCTTTGATCAGACAGTAGTGACTCTGCTCGCGGTAGCCTCGGCTAAAAAGGAGCGCGCGCGCCGCGTGAAAGCCGGCGTAATAGGCTTGAACGGTCGACCACTTGGCGTCGTTCCGCTCCAAGCTGGATGTCGCGCGGGTCAAATCGTCTTTGGCCTCTTTGAGCTCTTTGGCGACGAATTTTTTGGCGCGGGCGTATTTGACGATCTGCCCGCGGGCCAGACAATTTCTAAATTCTTGATTCATAGTATTCCGATTGAAAAAGTTTGCACCCTAGTTCAACTTCTTCGGCGAAAACCCGATTTTTCTCTTCCACGCTTGCCCATTCAGCAAGCGTATGTATTACCGGGCGGATTTCCTTTTCGAAACCATTAGAGAAACGCGATAGGACTCCTTGGGCCCTGTTCTCGTGGGAGGTGACGATCAACAAATCGATATCGCTGTTTGTCCGGTACGTACCGCGCGCCGAGCTTCCATAAAGGACCACGAGATCGGTGATCCCGCGGAGTTTCTTGACCAACGGCTCCAGCGCCGCGACGACGGCCAGCACTTTATAGGGCCGCACCAAAGGGTTGGACTCGTCCAGGGTGTAAAAAACCATCTGCCCTTTTCGTTCGGCGACGAGTACGCCTTCCGCTTCAAGTATCTTGATCACGCGTTGCACCGACGAGCTTTTCGTTCTCATTTGCCGGGCGACCTCCCGCCCGTGAAACTCAAGGTCCGGATGAAGGCAGAAAAAAGCCAGCGTTTTTTGGGTCATGGTCCAAAATAGCTGATTATTTAACAGGTTTTGTCCTGACTGTTCGATGGATAGGACATATGTCCATTCTATAGGACAATGAAAATCAGTCAAGCGGACAAAAATAACCTGGCGAACTTTGTCTTTTTCGCTGCACACCGGCCCGAACTTTCCCCACGATCAATTGATATACCCCAAACTCCGCAGCCGATCGCGTTCCTGGGGCGAGAGGGCCTTCGAGCGCGAGCGGCCGCCGGCGGCGGCGCGTTCGCGGCGCACCAGGTCGATCCGGCGGGACAACTCCTGGCGCAACGCCTCGAGCTGCGCCGACGGCGGAACGGCGAGATTGCGCTGCTCACCCGGATCGACGGTGAGTTCGAACATTTCTTCGGGCCGGTTGATTTTCATTTCGCCGCCGAAGTCGAGCCGGTAGGGTTGGATCAGCTTGTAGTGACCGTCGCGCAGGGCGTAGCGCGTGTCGCCGCTCATGCTGGTTTCGGCCAGCAGCGGCGTCGGCGGCGCGGCGCCCGCCTGGATCCACGGCACGAGGTCGCGGCCGTTCAGCGTGAAGCGCGTCGGGTCGAGTCCGACGAGCGACAGGATGGTCGGGAACAGGTCAATCGTCATCAGCATCTTATTGCACTCGGTGCCGGCGGGAATCTTNNGCCGTGATCGGAGGTGACCACGATCAGCGTGCGGTTGATCATTTCCGTTTCCATGAGGAAGCGGAACAGGCGGCCGAGCTGGCGGTCGACCTCGTAGATTTCCGCGTCGTACATGGCCCGGTTGTATTGGTTGAGCACCTCTGGACCGCGCATCACCTGCAACGCAAAGCGGGTGTAGTCGGTCTCTGCGACCAGTTGGCGCACCGCCGGCGGCAGCGTCCCCGGCCAGAACTTGCGCGCGGCGGCGGCCGGCGGCTCGTAAGGCCAGTGGGCGTCCCAGATATGCAGGAAGAGAAAAAACTTGCGCTTCGTGCGCGGCCGCAGATAGTCAATCGCCTTGCTGACGACCTCCGCACTGGTCTGCTCGTCACCGTAGTCGAAGTAGTCGAAGCCCTGGTCGAAGCCGTAGACGCGGTCGAGCAGGATGTAACTGACGATGGCGCCCGTGTCGTAGCCGTCGTTGTGCAACACTTCTGCCAGCGTCAGCGCGCGCCCGGAGAGGCGGTCGGTGACCTTGAACAGGCCCAGCGCCGAGGGCTGCAGGCCGGTCAACATCGCGCCGTGATTGGGCAGCGTCCAGGGCGCGTTGGCCATCGCCTCTTCAAAGAGCACGCCGTTCGCCGCCAGCCGGTCGAGCGAGGGCGAGATGTCCGCGTGATTGCCGTAGCAGCCCAGGTGATCGG
>PMZC01000299.1 GCA_003170555.1 Deltaproteobacteria bacterium | reverse complement strand
TTCATCCTTTTTGGCGGTCAACAGATCACACTTGGGTTAGCACCCGCATCCGCCGGCGTCATCATCGCCGCCGTCGTCATCGGTCGCGTCGTCGTCCACGTCGTCGTCGGTTGCATCGTCGTCGATCGCGTCGTCGTCGGTTGCGTCGTCGTCGGTGACATCGTCATCGACGGTGTCATCGTCCACATCGCCGTGGTAGTTGTGATCGATGGTGAATGAATCGATCAGACTGTTGTCCGGCCGGTGCGCCTCGACGGAGATCTCGTCGCCGTCGATCACGATATAGGAATAGTTGGCGGTCTTTTCACAAACAACCGTCCAAGCTTGAGGATTGCAGTCGTACTGGTCCGAAGCCGAACAGCCGGTAACCAGGTAGGTAAGACCGTTCACCACCGAGCGCTGGTAGGTGTGGTCGTGTCCGGACATATACAGGTCGATATCGTATTTCTCAAAGAGCGGCGTCACGGACGCGCGGAAAGCCAGCACGTCAGGGTCGTTGCCGTGGTGGGAGCAGGAATAGGGCGGGAAATGCGCGTGCACGATGCAGTGCTTCACGCTGGGCAGGCTCTTGGCGTACGCGAGTTGATCTTCGAGCCACTGGTGTTGCGCCGAACCGGCGAAATACGGTTCGTTGATGTCCAGAGCGACGAAGTAAGTGTTGCCGTACTGGAAGCTGTACGACGAACGCGAGACCGTACCTTCGTTCATCGGATCGGACCAGTATAACTCGAAGTGCTGCTTGCCGCCGGGAAGGCCGTCATGATTGCCGCGCACGGGGAAATAGGGCGCATCGCCGGCCACCAGGTCGGTGACGCTCCAGAAATTGGTCCACTGGGAGTCCAAAAACGGATAGCTGACCAAATCGCCGTTGTGCAGGACGAACTCGGGCTCGGTCGGCAGCAGCGCCTCGGCGATGGAATGATAGACGGAAATGTCGCCTTGCGTGTCGCTGATCACCGCAAAGTGAAAGGCCGCGTTCTCGTCCGGCGCGGTGAGAAACGAATGGATGTCGCTGGTATCGCCGCCGCTGGTGACGCGGTAGTAATAGCGCGTGCCGGTTGCGAGCGAGGTCAGGTCCGCCTCTTGAACGCCGTTGGCGTAGACCGTGTCGGCCTCCTGACCGAGGGCGTCGGTCGCGCCGTATTCCACCATCCCCGCGGCGTCCGCCGAACCCCATTTCACGGTAATCGCGTTTTGCGTCACGCCGGTGAGCCACGGGCCGTAGTCGATACCGGCCCAGGCCGTCGCGCTAACCGAAACCAACGCGATGGCTAACACAACGCTAACTTGCCAACGGGCCCTTTCCATCGAAATTCTCCTTCTCTTTATTTGATCGCTGAGCTTGTCCTCGTCCGAAAATAGAAAGCCGGTTACCGGAAAGTATAACCGACCGCCATTCGGCCGAGGAAGCCGACCCGGTTCGGCGCCGTGGTGGTCGTACCCACCGTGGGGGTGTTGCTGGTCAGGGCGATCACGCTGCCCGCGTTGAAACGCAGATACAGGTTGTCGTACACCGAGAAGAACGCCGTCGGCCCCAGGATCATCTTCGCGCCGCCTTCGGCCTCGTCGCGTTCCCAGAAACCTTCGGCGTCTTCGAGCACTGATTCGACGCCGACGCGCGCCCAATCGGTGATGCCGTAAGAGCACGCCGCGCTGAAAATCAGGTCCACGGGGTCGTGTTCGTCGTCACTGTCGGCGTCCGAGTCGCGTGCGGCTTCACTCGCAGTCTTTTTAATCGGCAGTTCCGCGACCGTGCCGAAGGTCACGTCGAGATCGCGCCAACTCCGGCTGATGGTGACCCGCACTCGCGGAATAGAGGTTTGGTCGTAATCGTACAGATAGCCCAGACCGAGACTCAGGTTGACGTATTGTCCGTCCTGGTTCAGCAGCCGCGCGTACACATCGCCGGACGCGGCGGTGTCGCGGCTCCGGGCCCCGGTTTCGGTATTGTTGGTCGTATGAAAAGCCGTGCCGCCCCAGCCTTCGAACGACAGCCAGTCCGTGCCGCTGATCCGCACCCGGATTCCTTGCTCGACCACGTCCGCGCCCAGCAGCATTGTCTCGCGGTTGCCGTACGCCGTCTCGGATTCGAGCGAGATGTTGCCCGACGCGCCGAAAGCGCCTCGTTGATAAAGATAAAATGGATCATCGGCGAAGGCGAGAACAGCGAAAGACGCGATGACCAGCGCCGCCAAAACCAAAATCCGGATTCGCATGTCGAAACCTCCCGATAACCAACGGAAAAAAGAAGTTTACACGAAGCCGCCGCGTCGTCAAGGTTTGGCGCGCCGGGGCCGGGCGAGCGATCGTCGGTCGCGGAAAGGTGTTACAATCTGATTTGGAAACAAGGTGGATTGAAAAAATGAAAATGATACGCAAATCAAACCAACGAATCCTCGGCATGGCGATCGCCATCCTCTTTTTGTTCGCCTTCTCGTGCGCGACGGGGCGGACGAACGCACCGCCGCCGACCATCGTGCGCACCGTCGGCCAATACCAGGTCACCGAGTGCGGTTCGATCATCGACACCGCCATGCGCCTCGAATGGTTCGTCGGGCCCGATCAGCGCGCCGCCCAAGACGCGGTGAAGCGGTGGATCGAAGCGCTGCGCTCGTGCCACGGGCCGTGCTGCGACCGGAACTGGCGCCTGCCGACGTTGGCCGAGTTGCAGACGCTCCAGCGCACCGAAACGCGCAACGGCCTCGCGGTGCGCGTCATCGACGCCCAATTCAAACAGCTCGCCGGCGGCGACCTCTGGTTGTTGTGGGACACTTCGGCCGTGACGCCCGAATTCCTGCAAGACCTGGCGCGCGTCAGCGTCCACGTCGGCCAGGAATATTCGTGGGGCGACGTCGGCGTGCATGCCGGCGGTTGGGATCTCTCCGGCCAGGGACGACGCCCGGTCGCCGTGCGTTCGCGGTGAGCAGCCGAAACGGCATTTTCCGCGATCCCCGGGAGAATCAACGCTCGCGGAGCGCGTCGTTCGGCGGCGTCTGGAGAAGCTGCCGAACATCCAGTACAAAATATCGGAATTCCGCCGAACGGCATCGTAGAAACTGAATCAGTTCGACTCTGTGGGGATCAAGCCGTCTTCAAGAAGATGGCGCACGATCGCGCCGGCGGCGATCGCATGGCCCGTCTCGTTAAAATGGAAATCGTCGTAACCCACGGTCGGAAACGCGCCGGAATTACGAAAGTCCGGCAGCAACGAATGAATCGGAAAAGCGACCGTGGCGGCTTGTTTCTCGAACCACCGAAAAACCTCGAAGAGGTAGCGGTCGTCCGCAGGAACCTGCGATTTTTTCGGATCGGCCGGGGATTCGCGCCGATTGTATTGCTGGTAGCGCGGCAAAATAAAAAGAACGTAGCCCGCGCCCCACTGCCGGGCGAGCGCGGCCGTTTGCTCGATCGCTTTCCACGAAGTCTGGAAATACGGCTCGCTCGCTTCCAGCGGCTGAAACATGAACCAATATTGCGCGCCGCCCGGGTTGGCGGGGCTGATCGGCCGCCCCGAACGGCGCAATGCGGAGACGCGCGTGCGCCAGGAGTCGGGGACCTCGAAGGCTAGTCCGTTGAGCATCCAAACCGGAAAATCGGCGACGCCGATGGCGAAGCCGAGGCGCAGCAGCATCGCGCGAAAGATCGTCAGCCGGCCGACGACCGAGCCGCTCTTCGCGCCGGGTCGCTGCTTGATCCCTTCTTCGATTTCGCGCAGCGAGGCCGCGGCGTGCAGATCATCGTCGAAATCGGTCATGTCAAAGGCTTGTACGATCAGCCGCGGGTGATATTTGGCGCCGATTTCGCGCAGCTGGCGAAGTTGGGTCACCGGACCGGAGGACACCCAGCCGAAATTGAGCACGCGCAACTTCAAAGCAGGTCGTGCTTTCTGCAGCAGGTTTCGGACCAAAGCCGGAAAAGCTTTCGCCAGTCCTACGCCGCTGCCCCACGTAAACGAATCGCCGAGGAAGACGATGTTGAAAGACTCTGCGCTGTACGTCGACGCCGCCGCTTTGGGCCAGATGGCGTCTTCGTTGCTTTCAAAGCCGTTGGGTTGGGGACGATGATCAACGTCCAAGTGATAGTCCGGCACGACAAAATTGCCGAGGATGAAGGGTCCGGCCCAAGCCAGGATCGCCAAGCATAGCGCCAGCGAAGCGACCGCGAGCAGCGCCTGCCGCCAGTGGCGCAAGAGCGCGCCAGCGTAGAAAACGGGCGCCAAGACGGCCCAGACAAGCAGGATGCGGAAGAAGTGCCGGGCGACAAGACGACCATCAAAATTGAACACCAAAGGCGCGATCGCGGCCGCGACGGCGAACAACAACATGACGAACAGCTGGGTGCGCCCGTTGCCGGTCTTCCTTTCGAAAGAGAGCTTCGCGGCGCACGACTCCGGAAGATAACGATGCGCCAGTCGGATCGCCGCGCGCGTCAACAAAAGAAAAACGAACCACAGCGGAAGCACGCGGATGATAACGGCCGCGGTCTCGTCGCGATCACCAAAGAAAAGGGAAAAAGTAACCAGGAGCACCAGAAGGAAAAACCAAAACGGTCCCGGACCCCGTGTCAGTCGAATCAGGCCCTGGTGTTTGATCTTGAGATTTCGCCGGAACATCAGCGCCCAATCTGTACGTCGTCAAAGTCTTTCGGACACGTTGAGGCCGCGTGCAAACGGTGATTCCTTTTCGTTGCGCGTGCGCCTCGCGGGCTGGATTGTAGCGCCGGCGCGGTTGGATTGTCACCCGCTTGGTCAATTTCTTTGAGACCGGCGGCGGGAATTTCTCCGGCCAGGGACGCCGTCCGGTCGCCGTGCGGTCACGGTGAGCGGCGACGCAGACCCCAGCACGGTGGCCGCGCGATGTGCGCTGTGGTATGACTTCCATCAAGGACGGTGAACCAATGAAGGCCATCTACTTTTTTGTCCTGACGCTTTTGCTGGCCACAGCAATGGGGATGACTCTCGGCTGCTCTTCCGGCGGCGGGGGAAGTTCCGGCGACGATGATGCGATCGACGACGACGCGACTGACGATGACGCGACTGACGACGACGCGGTGGACGACGACACGGCCGACGACGACGCGGCGGACGATGACACGGTCGATGATGACACCACCGATGATGATACGGTCGACGATGACACCTTCGGCACAACGATCGTGTTGGATGACGGCACATCCGAAGGCGGCGTGCGCACCCTATGCGCCACCTGCGAATTAGTGCAAGGTTTCACGCCCAGCGTTTATCCCGCGCTTCTGACCGGTGTTTCTTTCTATATCGACCGTTGGGACGGCATCACGCGGACGACGAAGCTGATCGTGATCTACTCCACCACCAAGGGCGATCCAGACGGCGTCGCCACGGTCTATGAATCCACGCCGTTCGCATTCGCCGCCGGCGCGGCTTGGAACTTCATCGACCTGACCGCGGTCCCGGAACTGACGGCGGCGGCGATGAGCGGCGATATCTTTGTCGGCATTGCGGGGACTGATGATCTGGACACCGGACCCTTTGTCGGCTGGGACAACGAGGGGCCGGGAAATTATTGGGAGTCGGACGGCGGGCCCTGGACCGAGGTCACGAGCGGTTGCATGATGGTCCGCCCGACGGTGCAGTATCCGATCGACTGAAGGACTCATCAACACGGCAAAGACCCCGCGCGCCGGTCGTCGGCTGGCGCGCATTCGGGAAAGGAGCGGGTCAGCTATTTTCGGCGAGACCGACTCCCCGGGAAGCGTATTTATCCGCGGGGCGGTCATCACCGCGGGGCGCCGGCCGCCGCCGGTTGCTCGGGGGTGGCCGTTGCTTGGGCGCCCGAGAGCCGCGGCGCGTCTCCGGCCGAAGGAGGACGAACTCGGTGCTGATCAGACCCAATGAGCAAGTGGTGCCGGTTCGGGGGCGGCTGGGCCTCTATCGGCGTTACCTCCGACAGTCGCTGGCGCCGGAAACCGTCGCCGATTTCGAACGGGAGGCGCGACAGGCGTTTTCGGTGGCTCACGCCGTGGCCACCTTGTCCGGCACCATGGCTTTGACGCTCATCTTGGAGGCGCTGCAGTTGCCGCGCGGCGCCGGCGTGATTCTGCCGGCCTATACGTATTTTGGCCTGCCGGGTGTGCTGGAGCGGGCGGGGTTGGTCCCGATCTTCGCCGATGTTGAGCCGGTGGCCGCGCGCCTGCAGGTGGATCGGTTGGCGGCCGCCGAACTGGCGCGGGCCAGGGCCGTGTTGGTGCCGCAGTTGTTCGGGGTGCTGACCGACACCTCCGCGATTCGCCGGGCGCTCGGCGACCACGTCGCCGTGATCGCGGACTGTGCACATGCCTCGCTGGTCGGCGTCGGTCCGACCGTGGCGAGCCGGGCTTTCGGCGACGTCGCCTTTGTTTCTTTTGACCGGGTCAAGCTGCTCGATACCATGCGGGGCGGGATGATTTTACTGCCGGACGGTCCGCGGGCCGAAAAAATCAAGTCCGCGCTGCCGGCGCTTCCGCCGCAGCCGGTCGCGCGCACGCTGCGGACGATGCTGCTCTACGAAGTCGAAGCGATGATTCGTCACCCTTATTGCTATAGTCTGTTGGGCCGACTCCTGGCTCGCCCGCAAACGATGGATTGGATTCGCCGGCAATATCGACGGTTGAACGTGCGATCCAAGCAGGGTGATTATCGCCTGTCGCCGCTCCAGGCGGCCATCGGGTTGACGCGCCTGCGCGAGGCGCCGGCGCGCAACGCCCGGCGGGTGAGCAGGGTGCGCCTGATTCTGGATCAGCTGGCGGCCAAAGCGACCGGCACACGAGAAAGACAGTACCTAGGCGAAGTGGAGCGCGCGTTCGTCACGGCGGCGCCCTATCCATCGAGTCTGGTCATCAACGTTCGCTCTCCGGAAGTCGCCCGGCGGTTTGCCCAGCGACTTGGTTTTGAGCTGCTGATCGGTTCGCGGGTGGCCGAGTTTTTCGGCGGCGCCGAACCGCACCGCTTTCCCGGCGCGGCGCATCTGTTCGCCCATGCGGTGAAACTGCCAATCTTGGAAAACGTGAACGAAGACCGCTACCGGCGGTTCGTGGAAAAATTCACCGCTTGGCTCGCTAACGAACTGGCGCCGTTTCCGACCTGAGCAAGCGAGGAAAACCGCGCCTCGCCCGGTCTTCCTTGCTCGTTTTGTTGGCGCTCGTGCGCGGGGCGCAAGTTCAACCTTGACGGCGGACAGTTGGTGGTGTAACCGAGAGCGACCGCCGCCCGGGGATGTTCCGTGGAATCCTGAGCGGGTTGCGCGCGAGTCAAATGGTATTGGCGGAGTGAGATCTTCGCGAGGAGAGATGCTGAGACTTTTGCGGTCCGGCATCGTTTTTCTCGGTCTCCTTTTTTGACGGCGGCCATGTTCGGCGGACTTCCCCGCGCGGCGAATGCGCAGGGCGCCTATCAGTCCGACATTCAGCGCGCGCTGGCCGCAATGACGCCGGCGGACTGGGTGAACTGGCAACAACGTTACGCCGAGGCTCGGGCCGCGAACGCCGATTTCCGCGTGCAATCGGTGGAGGAGTTCGTCAAGATCAACGCCTGGTAACGCGCGTTCGTCGACGACGGCGTGATCCGGCACGCGTTCACGACGGCGTGGGGCGACCAGATTTTTTGCATCGACGTGAGAACGCAGCGCGCGTTGTTCGCCGCGGGCGACGACCCGGACCGCCTGCCGTTGCCGCCGCTGGTCGCGCGTAAGCCGACCGGAGCCGCGCTGGTCGCCGGCGAACACTCCCTGCCTACCGGCAGCGCCGGGCTCGACGGCTCGCTCGACGACGACGGCCGCGTGCGGCGCTGTCCGGCGGGTTCGTTTCCGAAGTTGATCCCGCCGATTGAAAAATACTATCGCTTTCCGACGCTGGCGGACATTTTTTACAAGACCATTAACCGTGGGTACGTTAGGGAGGAATTTTTTACTCGTACTTCAACGCCTCGTGCAGCGTCAGGCGAGCGGCGGCCCGCGCGGGCATCACGCCGGCGATGACGCCGACGAACACGGCGGCGAGCATGGTCAGGCCGATCTTCCACCACTCGTAATAAAGCGGCAGCGCATAGCCGGTATAAATCTCGTAAATGCGCGTGAGCTGCACGGCCGCCATGGCGAAACCGCAGCCGAGCGAAATCACCGCGCCGGAAATCGCCAGCAGCGCCGCCTGCGACAGGAAGATGCGCGCGACCTGACCGCGTGTCGCGCCGATCGAGCGAATGACGCCGATCTCGCGCGTACGGTCGACGACCGTCGCCATCAGGTTGTTCACGATGCCGATGAAGGCGATGACCATCGCCAGAAACTCGAGCGAATAGGCCAGCGCGAAGAGTTGGTCGATGGCCTGCATCACCGTGCCCTTGAACTCGCGATTGGTCAGCACGAAGAGATTGAAACTCTCCTTCATATACGGGTTCTGCTGAATCGCGGCGCGCACCTGTTCGACCTGCTCGTGCGTCGCGCCGGGCTGCAAATAAACGTGGAACGTGTCGGCGAGGTGATCGTGAAACACGTCGACGTAGAGCGTGCGATCCATCACCACCGCGCCCTGCTCGCTCGTGTAATCCATGATGATGCCGGCGACGGGAAACACGTGCTTGCCGGTCGGCGTGTTGACCGTGATCGTCTTCGCGTCCTGCATGTGCTGGCGCAGCGCCAGGTTCTGCGTGAGAAACACGGCCTCGCCGGCGGCCACCAGCTTCAGCCCCGCTTCCTTGTCGCCTTTGACGAAGCGGAAACGCGCTTTGTTCAGATGATGTTTCAGATCGAGCGCCAGCACGGCGATGCGCGTGTTGTTGAAGTCGGTCATCAGCAGGCGCACCGCGGCGATCGATTTGACGCCCGGTACTTTCGCCAGCTCGTCGCCCAGCGCGTCGGTGACCGGAATCGCCTCGCGCAGCGCGATCTGCGACGAGTTGGTGATGATCAGGTCGGCGGTCAGCGCTTCTTCGATCCACGATTGGATTTCGTGCTTGGTGCTGGTGACGAACAGGTAGATCAGCAGCATGACCGCCAGGCCCACCATGAACGCGGCCACGGTCATCGCCGCGCGGCCGAGATCGCGCACGATGTTGTCCGCCGACAGGCGCAGCAGCGCCGACGACTGCCCGCGGGCCAGCGCGCGGACCAGCGCGAGCAGCGCCAGCATGACCAGCGGCGTGCAGGTGATCGCGGCGACGAGCAGCGTGATCATCATCACGCGCACGCCGTCCAGCCCGAAACCGCCTTTGGCTAATAACGTGTAATGTGTTTTCGGTAACAGATCCAGCACCCGATTAATAAGACTCGGGTCCAGCTCGAAACCCCATTTGCGGAACCACAGGGAATATGGTCTCGCTAACAGACGAGCGATACGACTCAGTTCCAGATCGAAGCCGGCCTTGGCGAAGATCAGGTAGATCGTCACGGCGGCGGAAGGAACCAGGCCGTAGAGCCAACGCCGCAGCGCGATGCCTTTGCCTTTGGTCAGGCTTGGCCCGAGGCGCACCACGTCGAGCGGGGTGATGCGCGTCGCCTGCCAGGCGGGCCAGATCGACGCGATCAGGCTGATGCCCACGCCCAGCGACATGCCCTTGGCCGCCATGGTCCACTTGAACGAAACCTTCGACAGGTCGACCAGCACGAACATGCTGGAAATCTTGCCGGCGAAATTCAGCACGGCCCAGTGGCCCATGAAGTAGCCGGCGCCCGTGCCGACCGCCGCGCCCGCAATGCCGAAGAGCATGCCCTCCAGCGCGAACTGGCCCCAGATCGTCCAGCGCGTCACGCCGACCATGCGTTGAATGCCGATTTCGCGCCGCCGTTGCAGCACGCTGGTCGTGACCGTGTTGATGATGATGAAGATGCCCATCGCCAGCACGACCATCGCCTGCACGGAGAGGCCCAGGTCGAAGGTCTCCATCATGTTGTCGACGCCCTGCGTGCGCTGCGAAGGCCGCACCACGTCGTATTTGCCGCCCAGCAATTTCGACAGATCGGCCTCGACTTGCGGGACTTGCTTGCCGGGTTTGAGCATGAGGTCGATGGTGTCGAACTTGCCGTCGCGGCCGAAGAGCAGTTGTGCGGCGTAGACGTCCATCAGCGCGAAGTTGCCGCCGAAGGCCGTCGCCGGGCCTTCCGGTTCGAGCAGGCCGCGCACGACGAACGTTTTCTTGCCCTGGCTGGTTTGCAATTCAATGGACTGGTCGATTTTGATTTTATATTTCTCGGCGAATTCCCGCGCCAGCAGAATCGCGTTGCGCGCGTTCAAAAACAGCAGCGGGTCGCTGATCTCCACGCCGTGCGCGTCTTTCATCTTGTAGTCGCGCGCCGCCCGGTCGTTGAGCGTGTCGACGGCGACCAGGAGCAGGGAAATGCGATCGGCTTTGTGGTCGGCCGTGGTCAGCTTGGTCATCACCTGAATCACCGGCAGCGCCGCCGCCAAATCCGGATTCCCGGTGAGCCGCTTGAGCAGCGCTTCGTCGACGCCGGAATCGCCGCCGGTGACCTGCAACTGCACGCGGCCGGCGACCTGGTCGATCATCCGCGCAAAGCTGTCCTTGAGCGTGTCGGTGATCATCTCGACCGCGATGAAGCCGGCGACGCCCAGCGCGATGCCGACGATGGTGAGAAACGTGCGCAGCTTGTGTTCCCACATGCGGCGCAGCGAAATGGTGCGGAGCATGTACCGCATTCAGCGCGCCTCTTCGTTCTTTAAAATCTGATCGACCTTGCCGTCGACCAGGCGGACCATGCGGTCGCCGTAGCGCCACGCGTTGGGATCGTGCGTGACCAGCACGACGCTTTTGCGTTCCTGCGTGGCCAGGCCGCGCAACATCTCCAGCACCTGCTTGCCGGATTTGGTGTCGAGGTTGCCGGTCGGCTCGTCGGCCAGAATGAGTACGGGGTTGTACGCCAGCGCGCGCGCGATCGCCACGCGCTGCTGCTCGCCGCCGGATAGTTCGTCGGGCCGGTGCTTGACGCGGTCGCCAAGGCCGACGTGCGTGAGGATTTCGGTCGCCCGCGCTTCCGCGTCCTTGCGCCGTACGCCGCCGAGGATCAACGGCAGCGACACGTTTTCCAGCGCCGACATCGTGGGCAGCAGATTAAAGAACTGGAACACAAAGCCGATGCGGTCGCGGCGCATCTTCGTGCGCTCGGTGTCGGACAGCTTGAGCAGCGACACGTTGTCGATGCGCACGTCGCCGGTGGTCGGCTGGTCGAGCCCGCCGATCAGGTTGAGCACCGTGCTTTTGCCGGAGCCGGACGGCCCGGTGATCGTGACGAACTCGCCGTCCGCCACCTCGAAGCTCACGCCGGCCAGCGCGTGCACGGGGATTTTCCCCTGGAAATAGGTTTTGACGAGATCGACCACTTGCAGCATGGACATCCTCCTCAGTAAGGCATCAGCTTACGCAGAAACGCCAAGGCGATTTGATAGGTCGGCCCGTGAAAGCCGCCTTCGTAAACGGCCATGATCGGCCCGCCGATCAACATGCACGCCGGCAGCAGCCACGGCGCCCAGAGTAACATACGGCCGGCGCGCCGCCAGTCGGTCAGCCGTTCGTCGCGGCGCAGAAAATAATAGGCCAGCGAAAACGGCAGGAACGCCGAAAACCACGCGACGAAGTTGAGCAGCGGCACGCCGAGCCAGAACGCCGGCAATTCCGCGTTCCACTTCCACCACAGGCCGGACAACGAAGCCAGCGGATCGATCTGCAGGTCGAGCGACACGGCCAGCAGCGAAGTGAACACGGCCATGCGCACCGGGTAGCGGCCCAGCCAAGAAAGCTTGCCGCCGATGAACTCGGCGACCGAGATCGCCACGTAAAACATGATGCACCAGCCGACCTGCGTGGCCAGCGGCGCCGGCAGGTACAGCCCGCCCGGCAAACCGAGGTAGAGCTTGTACTGGCTCTCGCCGAAGTAGCCGATGATGATGCCCGCGTTCTCCAGCGACAGGCCGTACAGGAAACACACGCCGAAGAAAAACACGGTCGCCGCGACGCCGCGCGAATACCAACAGTGCGCCACCATCAGCACGAGCCACAGATACTGCGCCGCTTCATAGAAGAAAACGATCTGCGCTTCGGTCATCGGATGCGACCGGCCGCGCAAATAGATCGCCAGCGGCGCGCCGACCATGAACGCGCACAATAGTCCGTACACGAGCCAGCGATGTTGCAGCCGCTGCGAATCGCGCGCGCGAAAATAGGAGTACAACAATACCCAGAAGGCGGGAAACGCCGCGGTCAGCGCGAACTTCCACAGCGGCAGGCCGACCTCGGCGAAGCGCGCGTGGTTGACGTTGGTCACCTCGTAGTT
Source organism: Deltaproteobacteria bacterium (assembly GCA_003170555.1). Taxonomy (GTDB): domain Bacteria; phylum Lernaellota; class Lernaellaia; order Lernaellales; family Lernaellaceae; genus FEN-1099. The sequence goes on along the minus strand of PMZC01000299.1, from coordinate 3,324 downwards.
GATCACCGCCAGGGCCATCAACCCGACGAACCAGATCGGGCCGTGGTCGCGCATGTCGCGCAGCACGAACCCGAGGCTTGCTTTCACCTTACTCATGCGTCGCTTCCGGCAACAGGCGATCGGCCAGGGCGCGGTCGTAATTGCAGCCGAACATGAAGCCGCCCCGGCTCGGTTTGATCGTGTTGATGATGAACATGAAGTAGTTGGTGTACAACCACAAGATCAGCGACGGCAGCCGATCGTTTTTGCGGTGCACGTCGCCGACGAACTTGCCGCGATGGAACATCCATGTCCACGTGTTTTTCATGCGGCGAAAGTAGCCGCGGCCCGGCAGTTGCGAGAACACGAACCACAGGCACTCGACGAAAAACATCAGCGACCGCGTGCCGGCGCGCGCCTCGAGCTGCGGCAGCGGCTTGAAGCCGTCGACCAGGTCGAGGAACAGGCCGGTGAAATCGACGCCCGCCGCGAGGCCGGTGTTGTAAGCGGGGTTCGGGCGCGGGTTGACGTCGATGAGCTGCGGCTGGCCCCGGCCGTCGAGAATGAAGTCGAAGCCGATGAAGCCATGCCACTTCAGCGCGCGGATGAAGCGCGCGGAAATTTCTTCGACCGCCGGGTGGCGGATCGCCTCGCGGTGAAACGCGGTGCCGCCGCTTTCCGGGAACATGCGCAGCGGACGATAGATGAGCTGCCCGACGACGTCGCCGTGATCGGCGAGAAACAGCGTGTAGATCATCTCGCCGTCGATCCGGCGCTGCACCAGCGGCAGATACGGCGGCACGAGCTTGAAAAACGCCACCAGCTTGCGGTAGCGCGCCGCGAGCGCCGCGGCGTCGGCGGCGTACGACAGGCCGAGGCTGTTGTTGCCCTCGACCAGCTTGATCACCACGGGGAATGACAGGCCGGGCGCGATGCGTTCGAGCTCGGGCAGGCTCCCCGGCTGAATCGTTTCGGGCGTGGGGATGTCGTACTGCGCGCACAAACGCGCGAGCGAGCCCTTGTTGTGCACGGCCATCAACTCTTCGTAGCTCGGCACGATCACGCGGGTCAGCGCCGCGAACCGTTTGCGTTGCCGGGCGATGAGAAAAATCTCTTCGAACGTCGGGAAGAGCAGGTCGTAGTGCTCGCGCGACAGTTCGTCGTCGAGCGCGCGCAGAAAGTCGGCCGGCCGCTCGGTGACCGACGGATAGAGGAAGCGCTTGCTCACGTACTTCGAATACAGGCCCATCGACAGCCGCGTCGAATCGCCGGCGACGATTTCGTGGCCCCGTTCGCCCATGCTGCGAATGAACGCCAGGGCGTGGGGGGCGCGGGCGGAAGTGACCATCACCTTCACGGATTCACACCAGCGAAAAATCGGCGTAGGCCGGTTGTTGGATGACTTGCTGCGGATCGGCGTTCCACCCGGTGTTCCACGGCCCCCAGAACATGTCGCTGAGGACCTCGGTCTTGGTCAGGCCGTCGAACAGTCGGCGCAGCGGATCGGTGTGGTAGAACGCACCCCAGATGAAATGGTGCGTTCCCGCGCGACGCACCTCGTTGGTCGCCGCTTTGAGCATCCGGTGCAGCGTGCGCTCGTACCCCGGACGGCACGCGATGTGCTTGATGTAGAGACTGCGCAGCGGCTGGCCTTCCACCGGCGGCGGCGGCGACTTGATGAACAAATGCAGGAAGCGCGCGATCGCGATGCCCGCGCGCACCACGGCGGTGTTCTTCAGCACGACCGTTTGCTTGACCGGCGCTTCGTCCCACAGCCCGAGCAGCGCGACGATGCGCCCGTTCTCGCGCACCACGCGAATCTGGTCGTACGAGTAGCCGAGCGAGACGCGCATCTGCCGCGCGAAAAATTCCTCGGTGAAGCGCGGCGCGAAATTGTAGCCGCGGTAGAACTCGGCCAGCAATTCGACGATCTCCCGTTGGTCCGCCGGCGTGGCGCGCTCCATCTTGAGGCGACCGACGAAATACGGGCGGTACATCGAGATTTGATAAAGGTGGAAATAGCCGCCGCGCGCGCCTTTGAAGATGTCGCCGCCGCCTTCGGTCAGGCCCTGCACCGCACGCTCATTGCCGCGCAGGATGAAACCGAGGACGCAGTCGATTTTAAAATGGCCGTAGCGTTGGACGAAACCAAAGCCGATCGTGCGGACCACGCCCTTGCGCCGGTGATCCGGATGCACCCGCGCGTCCATCAGGTAGCCGACGCGAATCGGCTTGCCGTCGAACAGCAGGATCCGCGACGAGCTGCCCATCACGCCGATCACCCGGCCGTTTTCCTCGGCGACCAGCGTGTTCCAGGTGTCGGTCTGGCCGGCGGCGAATTCTTCGTCCGAAATCGTGATGCCGTGGACGCCGTGCAGATCGTAGAAGTTCTCGAAGCGCGGCGCCCGTTCGATATAGACGGAGATCGCGCCTTCCATCGGCGTCAGCCGCGAAAGCTCGACCAGCGCCTCGTTGTCGCGCGGTTCGATCAGGCGCACTTCCACGGCGTTCCTCCTGGCGGATCGGCTGCCGAAAAAAGACGACAGAATGTAGCACGACGGCCGAGAGTCCGGCAATGCAGCCGCCGGAAACCAAATTGACAACCGGAGGCGAAACTGGCTTCATGGCTGGCGTCAATGGGTGGGGGCGCCGAACTTGAACGGGCGCCGCGGCCGATGAATCACGAATCGCCGAGTCCCGTGTCCCTTTCCTCCGCCCCCGGCATCGACCGGCGCCTGTTTTTGCAAGGCGGACTGGCCGCGTTGGCCGGCGTTTTTCTGCTGGGCGACATCGCGCTGGCGGACCTGCTCGACGTGCGCGTGACGCGCCAGCAAGCGGGCGGCGCCACGCCGGCGGAGGCCGGGTCGGGGTTGGAAGCCCGACCCCGGCCGGTGGACCCGTTGGCCGCGCCGTTTCTCAACGAGAAGATCGATTTCGACCTCACCTTCATGGGCGCCAAGCTCGCGGCGGGCGCGATCACTTTCGTCCGGTCGTCGACCTGGGCGTACACCGCCACGATCGATGCGCGCATCACCGGCGCGGTCAGCCCGCTGATCAATCTCCGGCAACAGACGATGACCGCGCGGATGATCGTCCAAAACATCGCCGGCCACGACCGCTTCGTCACCGGGACGTTCACCCGTCACACCGTGACCGCGGATAAGACCATCGACCGCGTGCACGAATTCAACTATTTCCACCGGCGCTGGATTTACACCTACACCGAAAACGGCCGCCGGCCGCGCACCGAGCGGCGCCGGATCGCGCCCAATGTCTTTTACGACGACTTCGCCAACATCCTGTACAACACCCGCGCCCAGGTGTACGCGCCGTTCGGCTCGGGCC
>PMZC01000403.1 GCA_003170555.1 Deltaproteobacteria bacterium | reverse complement strand
CCATCTGATGTTCGGCATCCTGGTCTTGTGCGCCGACCAGTTGCTGCGCCTGGTCACCTAAACACCGCCGCGGCTCACGAATACTCCGTTCCACCAAATCAAGCGCCAGAGGTCTGTCGAAAACAGCACCACGTCACCGCCGGATCGCCGTTTTGTCCGAAGGTCATCCCCAAAAGCCTGCTCCTTGATCACAACACAGACGCTCGTCAGGATTTGTGCAAGAGGCTCTGAAAAGTGGGATCAGGTTTGAGTTTTGAGTTTTGGGGTTTGCGAGCCACTCCGCAATCGGCAATCCGCAATTCGCAATCCGCAATCCCCTAGACCCAAGACCCCAGACCCTGCTATACGATTGTCATGATCCAACGAAAGTCGTTGACCGAAGAAACCACCGCGATCAAAACAAAGACCGATCTCATCGCCACGGCGAAGCAGCGCAAGCGCGAAACGCCGGCGGGCACGCCGTGCCTGCTGGTGCTGTCCGGACCGCTCAAGCACAAGAAGGTGCTGCTGCTCGCCAGCGAGACGCTGCTCGGCCGCGACCGCCGCTGCCACCTGCGGCTGCCCGACCCGACCATCTCCGCCACGCACGCCGCCATCGTGCGCACGGCCGACGGCGTGCTCGTCCGCGACCTCGGCAGCGCCAACGGCACGCTGGTCAACGGCCACAAGGTTCAAGCCGACCGTCCCCTCGCCGACGGCGACCGCCTGTTCCTCGGCAACACCGAAATCGAGTTCCGTGCCGAGGAATAAGATTTTTGACAGGATCAACATCGAAGGGATTCAAATTGCGGATTGCGGTTTGCGGAATGTGGATTGCGTGTGTGGCACAGGCGCCCCCGCCTGTGATCATAAAGGCGCAATACTTTGCGCCTACCGCGACGCGACTCAGCCGAGGGCGGCTGTGCCACACGTAACCTCGTAGGGGCGACCCATGGGTCGCCCGCAATGGGCGAGGCATGCCTCGCCCCTACGAAAGACCCGGGACCCGAGACCCGACTTCTACTCCGAATGAAACTTGTTATACAGGCAATGCCATTTGCCCCAGCAAAACCAATAGTTGATGACGGGGCGGGTGATGTTGCGGTGGTCGAGCGGGCAGGTGGTTTCCGGCGCCGCGCCGTACTTGTCGAGGGGGTATTTGCGAATTTCGCGCTGTTCTTTCTCGGAGCGCGGCTGGTAGATCACCACCAGGTCGGGCACGGGTTTGTCGGGATACTTGACGCTGTACGCCGTTTCGACTTCCCAAATCTCGCGTTTGTTCTCGCCGTCGATTTTCCACAGCGCGTTGTTCAGCGCCTTCTGGTTTTCGTAACAGGCGAAGCGAAAATGCGCCTGATAGGCCTGGCTCGCGGCCCGCGCGGTGATCACCGCCAGCACGGCGATGGCGAGCAGCAGCAGCAGATCGACGGTGGAAACTCCGCGTGAGCGCTTCATTCGAATTTCAGCACTCCTTCCGCGGTGGCGTAGAGTTTGCGATAGCCGAAGCGATCGGCGCGCGGCAGATTCAGCACGAAGCCCTCCGGCCCGTTGACCGACGTATAGACATAATCCTCATCGGCGCTGTTCAGCACGCGCGGCGGATGATCGATGTACTGCGGAAACAGATCGCGGAGCTTTTCGGGATAACGGCCGCCATGATCGTTGGCGTAAGCGAAAAGCTGGGCCAGCAGGTAAGTCATCTCCGGCGCGGGATCGCCCTGCTTGGCGAAACGGGTGCTGTCGAAGGTCGCCGGCTGGCCGGCCTGGCCCACGTAGTGGTGCAGGTACACGTTGACGCCGATGAGCGCGAGGATGACGAGAATGTACCAGCCGTTGATCGCCCGCAGCGCCTGATCCACCTTGTCATCCCGGTGTGTGCGCTTCTCGTGCAGTTGATGCACGCGATCGATGTACGCGTGGAGGTCTTCGTCGGCGAACTGCACGGCGGATTCCAAGGTGCAGGCGGGGCAGACGACGTGATCGTCGTCGTCAAACCTCATGCAGGCCTCGCAGATCGGCTTGCCGCAGCTCGAGCATTCGTAGATGGCGTCTTTATCGGGGTGTAAATAGCATTTCATGCCCGCCTCATCCTCGCCTCATTGTAGCCGGGGCGCCCCGGGCGGCGCAAATCGGCTCAGGATTCGAAATCCTCGTTGAAGGCGGCCGGCAGCGTGGGATCCTTGCCCGGCGGCCGGTCGAGCGGCAGCATCACGGTGAAGGCCGTGCCGTGGTTGGGCCGGCTGGCGAAGTGAATTTCCCCGCCCATCGCCTCGACCAGCATTTTGGACAGCGGCATGCCGAGGCCCAGACCCTCGTGGTGCGTGTCGATCCGTTCGATCTGCTGGAAGCGGTCGAAGACCTTCGCGTTGTCTTCGGGCCGAATGCCGATGCCGGTGTCGGCCACCACGAGCCGCGCCAGGGGTTGGTTCGCGGTTTCGGTGATGTTCAAGGTCACGGTGATTCGCCCGCGCTCCGTGTATTTGATGGCGTTGGACAGCAGATTGGTCAGCGCCTGCACCACGCGATCGGCGTCGCACAGCGCGCGGCGCAGCCGTTGGTCGCTGGCGATTTCCACCTCGAGGTGCAGCCCTTTCTGTTCGATGGCGAGCCGATACGCCTCGGCGTTCTGCCGCACCAGCGCGGCGAGGTTGGTGATGCGGTAGTTGAAGATCATCCGCCCGGCTTCGAGGCGGGACATGTCGAGCAGCACGTTGATCAGGCGGCTCAGGCGTTCGGCTTCGTAGCGCACGATGGCCAGCAGTTTTTCGCGGTCGGTCTCCGGCAGCTTGAGGTCTTTGCTCAGCAACGCCTCGGCGCTGGCGCTGATGCTGGTCAGCGGCGTCTTGAGTTCGTGCGAGACGAGGCTGATGAAGTCGTCTTTGTTTTTGTCGAGCTCACGCAGCTTCGCCATCGCGTCTTCGAGCTCGGCGGTGCGTTCCAGGATGCGCTCCTCCAACGTCAGATTCAGCCGCATCAACTCGAAGTCGGCGCGCTCCAACGCCTCTTGTTTTTCCGCCAACTCCCGGCGCGCGGTCACCAGCTTGCCGGTCATTTCCGCGAACTGGTTGGTCAGCAGGCCGACCTCGTCCCGGCGATGCGTGACGAGATCCGTCTGCTGGGTGCCGTCGAATTCCTCCATCGCCTGCGCCAGGGTTTCCAACGGACGGGTGATGGTGCGCGTCAGCCGTCGGCTGAGCACGATGGCCGCGAGGCCGAGGACCAGCAACAGCGACACGGCGATCAGGTTCAGGCGAGACGTGGTTCGTTTGAGCGTGGACTGCACATCGCGGGCGAAATCCTCCCGCCAGCGCAGCGCACGGGCCGTCTCGATGGATTCGACGCCGAGCGGCATGATCAACAGCAGCATGCCCTCGGCCGGCGCGAGGTCGGCCGACGCGTAAATGAAATGGTTTGTTTCCAGGAACTGCACCACGTCCGCCCACTGCACCGCCGCCGGCGGCAGCGACGGCAGTTGTTCGCGATTGAGCAAGCGGCCGGTCTGGTCGAAGAACAGGGCGAGCGCCGCCTCGTTGGTCATCTCATTGGTCAGCCGGCGCCTCGCGGCGACGACATCGCCGTTCGCCTCGGCCAAAAAAGTACGAAAAACCGACGCCGACATGACCACGTCGCGGGCAACGTGCTTCTGCAGATTCGCGTGAACGGCCGCGCGCAGCGCGAACGCTTTGCGTTCGGTGAAGTCGACCGCATCTTTGACGATCAGCACGTTGGTCGATTCGAGCACGCGGTTCAACAGGTTGTACATCGCGGCCAGCGGGACGAGCGAGAAGAACAGAATCCAGAGCACGATGCGCGTGCGCAGCCCGAAAACACGGCGGTAGGTGGCGCCCCCGCGGGCCATCGTTCAGAACGGTATCCTCTCGTAAGGCTTCGGCACGACGATCTCCACTTCCGGCGCCGCCGCTCGCACCTGGCGGCCGAACGCCCGCGGGTCCGATCCCGGCAACGTGGGCGTGTCCGCCGCCAGCGGGCGGGAAAAATCTTCGAAGTGGAACGGAATCATTCTCTCAGGGTGTACGCGCCGCAGCAAGCGCGGAACGAAATCGGGCGTGTACATATGGCCCGACACGCAAACCCACGCCGATCCCACGCGGCGTTCGGGCAGCAGGTTGTCGATCAAATTCGCGGTGCCTTGATGAAAGATCGTGCGGCCGCCGGCGGTGACGAAGATCAACAATGGCGGCTCGCCGTGGCGGTAATGCCAGACCCGCAGCGGCGGATGCAGGTCGGGCGAGATGCGTCCGGGGAAGGGCGCTTTGCCGAACGCCACCAGGCCGTGGCGCGTCTTGCAGGCCTCGACGGTGAACGGCCCGATAGTGAACGTTTCACCGCCCGCCAGCACCTGCGGACAGCCGGGCAGGCCGTGCAGGCGCAGCAGCGTGTCGGTGCTTTCGTTGCCCCATACCGGAACGCCCAGCCGGCGCGCGATGTACGGCGTATCGAGCAGATGGTCGGAATGGCTGTGCGTGATCACCACGCCGATCACCTCGCCTTCGACGCTTCCCAGATAGGCGTCGATCTTCGCCGCGTCGGGTTCGACCGGCCGGGTGAACGAGCGCCACTTGCCCGGCCGCGACAGGTAGGGGTCAATCAGCAGGATCTTCCCGTCGTGTTCCAGCTCGAGGCTGGCCGTGCCCAGCCACTTCGCGGTAGCCATCGCGTACCCCCGTTTTCGCCACGTGGTCCAGATACCATTCGGTGTCCTGCATGATGCCGCGCAGAATGCGGACCTCGCGTTCGTCCGGCTCGGCGCGCAGGAACAGCCGGCGCAGCGTGCGCATGATGGCGTCCGGATTCTGCGGAGCCAAAAAACCGATTTCGAGATACATGCGCCGCATCTGCGCGAACATGCGCTCGAGAATGCCGTGACTCGCCGGCCGGTGCGGGCTCAACTCGCCGGGCGTTTCGACCGCGGCGGCGAACAACTCATACGCGACGAGGCACACGGCCTGCGCGAGATTGAGACTGCGATGCGCCGGATCGGTTTCCACCTCGACCAGCCGCGCGCAAACGTCGAGCTCTTCGTTGGACAAACCGTCGGCCTCGTTGCCGAAAACCAGCGCGGCGGTTTTGTCGCCGGTCAGGCGCGGCAGCAGCCAGCCGGGCAGGGCGCGGGCCGTAGAGAAGCGCGGGCGGAACTTGCCGATGCGCCGCGACGTGCCGACGACATATTCGAACCCCGCCAGCGCTTCGGTCAGCGTCGTGTGATGCTCCGCGCGCTCGACGATCTCGTACGCATTCGGCGCCATCTGGCGGCAGAAGTCGGTGTCCACGTTGCACGGCTGGACCAGCAACAAGCGCGACAAGCCGAAGTTCTTCATCGCCCGCGCGGCCTGGCCGACGTTGCCGTCGCCTTGTGGTCGCACCAGCACGACCGCGATCGGATCAAGCGCCGCCGGATGCCGCGGGCTCATCGACCCGCCCTCGCGAAGTTGCTGAACAGCACCGGCGCGTGGATCGGGCCCTCCGCGGCGCGCCACGCGGTCGAGCTGTCGAGGTGCACCTTGCGCCGCAGCAGCCCGAACCAGGTGAGAATCGCCAGGCCGCCGAGCCGGTCCATCTCCGGATGAAACTGCACGCCCCACACCGGGCGGCCGCGCAAACGAAACGCGTGCACCGGACAATAATCGCTGGACGCGAGCGCCTGCGCCTCGTCGGGCAAATCGACGACTTCATCGAAATGCGAACAGAACATCGTGGCCTCGCGCGGCAGGCCGGTGAACAGCGCGTCGCTCGTATCGAGTCGGATATTTCGCCAGCCGAATTCGGGCGCGGCGGCGCGGCGCACATATTTGCGGCCCCACAGCGCGCGCGCCAGCAGTTGATGGCCGAAGCACGCGCCGAGCACCGGCTTGCCTTCTTCCACCGCGCGGCGCACGAACTCCATCTCGCGCTGAATCCACGGGCGGTCGTCGAGCACCGAAGCCTCCGAGCCGCTGAGCACGAGCCGGTCGAACGAATCGAGCGCGGGCAGCGGCTGGCGCAGCGCCGACAGCGTTTGCACCGGCTGATCGAACCACTGCCGGGTGAGACGCCCCTCGCGCAGAAAAATCGGCACGACCGAATTGTCGAGGATCAGCGTCCTCACCGGCTTGCCGCCGCGGCGATTTCAGCGGCGATGTCGACGGCCGCCTGAACGGGATCCTTCGCCTGCGTGATCGGCCGGCCGATCACCAGATAGTCGCAGCCGCAGCGCACCGCGTTGCCCGGCGTGGACAGCCGTTTCTGATCGCCGGGGTCGCCGCCCGCCGGACGAATGCCCGGGCTGACGACGAGGAAGTCGGCGCCGCATTCGCGCTTGATCGCCGCCGCTTCCTGCGCGCTCGCCACCACGCCGTCGACTCCGCAATCTTTGGCTAAGACGGACAGCCGGAGCACCGATTCTTCCGGCGTACCGACCAGGCCGATTTCGTGTAGGTCTTGCGTGTTCAGGCTGGTCAACACGGTGACCGCCACCACCAGCGGCGGCTTTTTACCGAGCCGAGTCGAGGTTTCGTGGGCCGCCTGGACGGCGGCGCGCATCATTTCACGGCCGCCGGAAGCATGCACGTTCAACATCCATACGCCGGCACGCGTCGCCGCGCGCACCGCGCCCGCCACGGTGTTGGGGATGTCGTGAAACTTCATATCAAGAAAGACGTTGCATTCTTGCTCGACCAGCCGGTCGATGAAGTCGCGGCCGTCGGTGTGAAAACCCGCGGCCACGAAAAGCTCTTTTCCGACCTTGAACCCGCCGACATGGTCAGTGAGGCTGGCGAACAACCGGAACGCGGTCTCAAAGTCGCTCACGTCGAGCGCGACGAGAATGCGATCAGCAGGTCGTGACATTCTTCGCCTCGTGCACGATGGCGTCGACCTTGGCGACGATCTCGCCCAGCGGAACCAGCTCGAATTCGGCCGCCGCGCGCCGCTTGAGTTCGACCGCCCCTTGGTCGAGCGCCTTCTTGCCGAGCGTGAGCCGCAGCGGGAAGCCGATCAGGTCGGCGTCCTTGAATTTCACGCCGGGCCGCTCGTCGCGATCGTCAAGCACGACTTCCACGCCGCGCGCTTCGAGCTCATCGTGCAGCTTCAGCGCGGCCTGGTATTCCGGCCCGTCCGTTTTGCCGATCGGCACGATGACCGCGTGATACGGCGCGAGCGGCAGCGGCCAGATCATGCCGTTGTCGTCGTGGTTCTGCTCGACCGCGGCCGCGGCCGTGCGCCCGATGCCAATGCCGTAGCAGCCCATAATCATTTCTTTTTCGACGCCGGCTTCGTCGAGGAACGTGCAGCGCATCGTCTTCGAATATTTCACGCCGAGCTTGAAGACGTGCCCGACCTCGATGCCGCGCTGTTGCAGCAGCTTGCCGCCGGTGCAGCGCGGGCAGAGTTCGCCGACTTCGGCCTGGCGCAGATCGGCGAATTGCGTCGGCGTGAAATCGCGGCCGAGATTGACGCCGGTCACGTGCACGTCGACTTCGTTGCCGCCGGCCGCCAGATTGCCGCGCCCGCGCAGGCTGTAATCGGCGAGCAGATGCTCGACCTTCAGCCCTTGCGGTCCGGCGAAACCGACCGGCGCGCCGGTCACGCGCTCGATGGTCGCCGGGTCGGCGAGTTCGAGCACATTCGCCTTGAGCAGGCGCTGCAATTTGATCGCGTTGACTTCGTGGTCGCCGGTGACCAGCGCGACGACGGGCCGGCCGTCCGCGACGAAGACCAGCGTCTTGATCAGGTCGCGCGGCTGCACCTGCAGAAACGCCGATACCTCTTCGATCGTACGCTGGTTGGGCGTCGGCACGCGCTTCATCGGCTGCAGCGCGCCCGGGAACGGCGCGTCGGGCGGCGAGGCGATTTCGGCCTTTTCCAGATTGGCCGCGTAGCCGCAACTGTCGCAATAGACAATCGCGTCTTCGCCGGTGTCGGCCAGCACCATGAACTCGGCGCTGAAGCTGCCGCCGATGTTGCCGCTGTCCGCCTCGACCTCGCGGAACCGCAGCCCGCAGCGCGTGAAGATGCGGTGGTACGCCTGGCGCATCGCTTCATAGCTGGCGTTGGCGCCGGCGTCGTCCACGTCGAAGCTGTACGCGTCTTTCATCGTGAATTCGCGCGCGCGCATCAGGCCGAAGCGCGGCCGCACCTCGTCGCGGAACTTGGTTTGAATCTGATAGAGGTTGAGCGGCAGTTCGCGGTACGAACGCACGTCGCGCCGCACCAGGTCGGTGATGACTTCCTCGTGCGTCGGCCCGAGGCAGAACTCGCGGTTGTGGCGGTCGCGCAGGCGTTGCAGTTCGGGGCCGTAAAGCGCCCAGCGGCCCGACTCCTGCCACAACTCGGCCGGTTGCACGGCGGGCAGCAGCAGCTCCTGCGCGCCGGCGCGATTCATTTCCTCGCGCACGATCTGCTCGACCTTGCGGATCGAGCGCAGCCCGAGCGGCAGATAGTCATAGATGCCCGCGGCGAGCTTACGGATCATCCCGCCGCGCAGCATGAGTTGATGGCTGACCGCCTCCGCATCGGAAGGGACCTCTTTCAACGTCGGGGCAAACATCTTCGACAGTCGCAAACCGTTCTCCTTATTTCTTTCGTGAGCGCAATTCGTCGAGCGCCTCGCGCACGCACGCGGTGATCTGGTCGCGGCGCGCTTTTCGCCAATACTCGCCGCCTTTGTAAAGCCGGAAGCCGTCGGGCGCGGCGATGACGCCCACGTCGGCCTGTCGCGCTTCGCCGGGGCCGTTGACGCTGCAGCCCATGATCGCGATGTGCCAGGTCTCGTTGAGCCGGCCGAACTCGCGCTCGATTTCGTCGATCACGTCTTCCACCGGCTGCTCGAGGCGGCCGCAATTCGGGCAACTGGTGATGTTGATCCCGCGCTCGCGCAGGCCGAGGCTTTTCAAGATGTCCCAGCCCACGCGCACCTCTTCCAGCGGATCGCCGGTGAGGCTGACGCTGATCGTGTCGCCCAGCCCTTCGTGCAGCATCACGCCGAGGCCGACCGCGCTGCGCACCGTGCCGGCCCGCGCCGCGCCCGATTCGGTGACGCCCAGGTGCAGCGGAATATCCGAGCGTTCGGCGAACAGGCGATTGGCCCGCACCGTGCGTTCGACGTCGGACGCCTTGAGGCTGACCTTGATCGCCCGGAAGCCGAGTTCTTCGAGGATCACCGCGTGACCGAGGGCCGACTCGACCATCGCTTCCGGCGTGGCGCCGCCGTATTTGCGCAACAGCGCTTTCTCCAGGCTGCCGGAGTTGACGCCGATGCGGATCGGCACGCCGCGGTCGGCGCACGCCTGTACGACCTGCTCGACGCGCTGGCGCTGCCCGATGTTGCCGGGGTTGATGCGCA
>PMZC01000213.1 GCA_003170555.1 Deltaproteobacteria bacterium | reverse complement strand
ACGTTGAGGCGGCCCAACATGCGCATGATGGCGCCGGCGAGATCGGTCGGCGGAGCAAAACGCGGTTCGGCGTGGCGAATCGGCTTCCACTCGGCCACCAGCCGCATCTTCGGCGCGCCGCCGTGCAGAAACTCCATGTCGATGGCGGCGACACTTTCGCCGTTGTAGAGACAATGGAACAAACCCGAATCCGTAAATTCACCCAGCACGGTCGATTCCACGTTCATCTTTTCGGACAGCGCGAGAAATTCCTCGATCTTGTCGGGCGGCACGGCCAGGGTCATACGCTCCTGCGCTTCCGACAGCAGAATTTCCCACGGATGCAAGCCGGAGTATTTGAGCGGCGCGCGTTCCAGGTGCATTTCACAGCCGTTGGTGTCGCGCGCCATCTCGCCGACCGAACTGGAAAGCCCGCCGGCGCCGTTATCGGTGATCGAGTTGTAGAGGCAAAGGTCGCGCGCCCGCAGCAAAAAGTCGGTCATGCGCTTTTGCGTGATCGGGTCGCCGANNAAGTCCGTCATTTTCTTTTGCGTGATCGGGTCGCCGATCTGCACCGCGGTGGCCGGGCTTTTTTCGTTGAGGCTTTCCGAGCTGAAGGTCGCGCCGTGAATGCCGTCCTTGCCGATGCGCCCGCCGACCATGACGATCAGATCGTCGACTAGCGCCTTCTTGAACTCACCGGGTTTCCCGCACACTTTCGACGGCATGATCGCCGCGGTGCCGCAGAAGACGAGCGGCTTGCCGAGGTAACGATCGTCGAAATAGAGCGAGCCGTTGACGGTCGGAACGCCCGACTTGTTCCCGCCGTGCTCGACGCCTTCGCGCACGCCTTCGAGCACCCGCTTCGGATGCAACAAACGCGGCGGCAGCGGCTTGTTGAAGAACGGGCTGGCGAAGCAGAACACGTCGGTGTTGAGAATCAGTTTCGCGCCACGGCCGGTGCCGAACGGATCACGATTGACGCCCACAATGCCGGTCAGTGCGCCGCCGTAAGGATCGAGCGCGCTGGGGCTGTTGTGGGTCTCGACCTTCATCACCAGCGACCAATCCTCGTTGAAGCGGATGACGCCGGCGTTGTCGGAGAAAACCGACAGGCAGAAATCCTTGACGCCTTTCATCTTGCGTACGCGATTGGTGCCGCGCTTGATGTAGGTGTCGAACAGGCTTTGGATTAATTCCTTGTGCGTGCCTTCTTTGTAAACGATTTCCGCGTTGAAGATCTTATGCTTGCAGTGTTCGGACCAGGTTTGGGCGAGCGCCTCGAGTTCGACATCGGTCGGTTGCTTGCTCAACCCGAGCTTCCGGCGACGCGCCGCGACGTCCGAGCGATTGAAGTGATTCGCGATCGTCTTCATTTCGTCCAGCGTCAGGGCCAGGGTGCGTTCGCGACTGATTTTCACCAGGCGGTCGTCGGAAATGTGGAGATTGATCTTCTTGACTTCCGGCTTCGTCTCAATTTCGACCTTCGGCAGATGCGCCGGCAAGCCTTTGCGTTGATTGAACTTTTCGCGGGGCACGATCGTGAAACGCTCGATCAGTTCGTTGGCCAGCAGATCGCGGGCGATGTGCTCGACCTGGTTCTTTCCCAGCGCGCCGACGATCAGGTACTGTTTGCTGGTGTAGACCGCGTCGTGCTCCTTGAACTTGATGCCCAACACGGTCTCGATCGCTTCGCGCGCCGTTCGGCCGACGTTGTCGGTCACGCCCGGCCGAAAGCCGACTTCCAACAGCCAATCCCATTCCAAGCCGGCGGCCGCCGGCTCAGCCAGAAAGGTCTCTTGAATGATCGGGTCGGAAAGCGCGACTTCGGCGACCAACTTGAGGTTTTCAAAAGCGATCCGCTTATCGATCGTATAAACCTGCACGACCCGAACGCTCTCGACCTCCAGTTGCAAATCTTCCCGGATTCGGCGGGCGGTTTTTTCGCCGACCGCGTCGGTGATGTGGTCTTTGAGCTTGACTTCGATTCGTTGGGCCATTCAACGCCACCCGGTAAAGTTGTGTCGCCTATCCGGCTTTGCATAAAACGCGCGGCGCTGGTGTCGCAGTTTCGTATTCTTTCTGCGAACATAGCGCCACCCGGCCCACCGGCGGCGCTACTATATGCACAGGAAACCAAAAGGTCAACGAAAAAATACAAAAAACGATATGATCTATTAAAAGAATATGATGTAGATGGCATAATACACAATCATTACAACATGTTGTCATGTGGGTCGGACGAACATGATATCGACAAAATGCGCCGGATAATCAAAATAGGAGCGTCTATTTCGGCCCCTGGCGGTCACTTGACACGAAAACGCGAGTGATCCCGTAGACGTGGAAAAAGCGCCGGGGTTGAATTTTGCATCCGCAGTGTGCTAGTTGAATAGTCGACACTTTTTTTCGCCGGTGAGAGAAGGAGTACTTCCTTTTTCTGAGACTATTGGTTCATCTTTATTCGGGCTTGGCGACGCGAAACCGGCCAAGTCTCAGGAGGGTCTATGAAACGACGCGTTATCCTTTCCCTGCTTGTCGTGACGTTCGTTATGGTCGCGACGCTGGCGGCGGCGCGTAACGCGCGAGACGTTTCTCCGCGCTTGCACCTCGGAAATCCCAGCAAGGCATTCGGCGACCTGCTGTTTGATCTGGACGTTAGCTCGACCACCGGTTCCGATTCGCTGCTGGGCGTCGAGTGGGTTTCGCCCTACTTCTACGTCTCCGGCCGGGACGATACGATCGGCCATCAGGTTTACGTGTTGGATATCAACGGCAATCTGGTCGATCAGTTTCCGCAGGGTACAACCACCCAATGGGGATTTCGCGATCTGGCGTGGGACGGTCAGTACCTTTACGGCAGCGACAGCACGCTGATTACCGCGTTCCAGACTGACGGCGCGATGGTTCCGGCGGCGAATATCACCGGCCCGGAAGATCCGTGCCGCGCCCTGGCCTACGACCCGGCGACCGACCACTTTTGGGTGGCCAACTATACCTCGCCGATCTACGAAATCACGCGGAGCGGCGACATCGTCAACCAGTACCCCAACGATTGGAGCGTTTACGGCCTGGCGTGGGATGACGTGAGTTCCGGCGGGCCCTTCCTCTGGGCGTTTGAGCAGGACACCAATTCCATCCGGCAGTTCGACCCGGCGACCGGAACGTACACCGGCGAAGGCATCTCGACCGGCGTCGACCCGTATTACGGCAACGCCGGCGGTTTGACCTTCACCGCCGACTGGGGCAGCGCCGATGACACGGCCATCCTGATCGGCTTGCTGCAAACTTCGCCCGACCAGGTCTTCGGCTACGAGGTCATTCATGAAGTGTGGCCGACGCTGCACGCCAACTTCACCAACAACCCGCCGACCATCGACGGCGACATCCAGACCGACGAATGGTCCGACGCGTGGTCGCTCAATTACAGCGGCGTCAACTACGACCTCAACATCAAGCTGATGGGCGACACGCAGTATCTCTACGGCGCGGTCGAGGTCGTGGGCGACACGCAACTGACCTCGGGCGATGAGCTCGAATTGTATTTCGACAACAACAACGACAACGACTTCCCGGCGGACTGCACCGGCGTCACCGACGGCTATTACCAGTTATCCTACAACGGCAGCGCCGTTGACCTGTTCTACACCACGCTGGCCGGCGATCCGCCGACTCCGTGCGACGTCGTGACTCCGACGGCGGTGACGGCCGCGGCCGGTTTCCACACCAATGTCATGTGGGAGTTCAAGATCGATTACACCGCCGGCGAGATGTGGGGCCAGATGGGCGCGAAGATCGGCTTCCTGATCCACGCGATTAACTCGGTCGACCGGGCGGCAGGGAACGAAGAGATCTGGCCGGTCGGCGGCGATCCGCTCAGCCAGGCCACGTACGGCGATCTCAGTTACCAGAAATGCGCCGGCTGCCTCATCGACGCCTACTGCCATGCGTCGGGCGAGCCGAATCCCGACAACTCGTGCGAAGTGTGCAACCCGGCGGCTTCGCCGAACGCGTGGTCCAACCGCGACGGCTTCGTCTGCGGCGACGACGGCGTGTTCTGCAACGGCGACGAAGTGTGCGTGGATCACGCTTGCACCGGCCACACGGGCGACCCGTGTCCCGACGACGGCCTATGGTGCACGGGCGCGGAATCGTGCGACGAGCAGAACGCCCAGTGCGTGCACGAATTCGATCCGGTCACCAATCCGCGTTGCCCGGACGACGGTTTGTGGTGCACCGGCCAGGAAATCTGCTCGCCCGTGTTCCACGAGTGCCTACATGTCAACGTTCCTTGTCCGGCGGACAGCGGCTGTGACGAGGCGACCCATGAGTGCACGGCCGTCGACGACGATACGCTCGACGACGACGCAGCGGATGATGACACGGCCGATGACGACACCGTCGACGACGACGGCTCGGGGGACAACGGCGGCGACAACGGCGGTTGCGGCTGCTGAACAGCAAGGACAGGTCTTAAACCCGTCCGGTCGCCGGTGAATATGGACGCAAAAATACCCTTGCATCCGGGTTGACGAAGTGCTATAAGGCGCCAACATTAAGTTCGCTTTCTAAGCGGGCGGCCTCGGGGCAACCCGCTTTTTTGTTGGACGAGGTGGGAAGGCGCGAAAAGTGACCGATGAGATAACAGATGCGATGATGAGCCGACGCTTTACGCCCGATGATCCGCTGACCCGGCGCGTCCGGGAACTCGCCGAACCGGTGTGCGCGGCTAACGGCGTCGACTGTTATCTGGTCGAGGTCTCCGGCCCGCGCGGCCGGCGGCATCTGCGCGTCTACATCGACGCGATCGACGGCGTGGACATCGACGACTGCACGCGCGTCAGCCAGCAGCTTTCAGCCGTGCTCGACGTCGAGGACCCGATCGACGGGCCGTATCAACTCGAAGTATCCAGCCCGGGCCTGAATCGCCCGTTGCGCGATCTGACCGATCTGCGCGCCGTCATCGGGCGCAAGGTCTATCTCGAAACGGCTGAACCGATCGGCAATCGCCGGCGTTTTTCCGGTCAGTTGACCGGCATCGACGGCGAAACGATCGTCATGTTGATCGACGGCCAGGAGCTGAAGGTTCCGGCCGCGGCGGTGCGCAAAGCGCATTTGCAGCATTCATTCGACAACGACTAGGAGGAGTCGGAAAATGTTCTCAGATCTCAACCGCGTGATTGAAGCCGTAGTCAAGGAACGCGGCCTTTCCAAAGCGGTGGTCATCGAGGCCCTCGAAGCGGCCATGCTCTCCGCCGCCCGCAAGAAGTTCGGTCTGGAATTCGACATCGAGGCTCAATTCAACGAGGAACTCGGCGAGGTTGAGCTTTTCCGCTTCCGCGAGGTGGTCGAAGCCGTCGAAGACGAGGCGCGCCAGATCACGCTGGACGCCGCGCGCAAGATGGACCCGGAAACGGAGATCGGCGACGAGCTCGGCGAGAAAATCGAGATCTCGGAATTCGGCCGCATCGCCGCGCAGATGGCCAAGCAGGTCATCTTCCAGAAGATTCGCGACGCCGAGAAACAAAACATTCTCAACGAATACAAAGACCGCGAACACGAAATCGTCAACGGCATCGTGCGCCGATTCGAAAAGAAAAACATGATCATCGACCTCGGCCGCGCCGAGGCGATCATGTATTACCGCGATCAGATTCCCAACGAGGCCTATAAGCCCGGCGATCGCGTGCGCGGTTACGTGACGGAAGTGCGCGACACGGCCAACGCCCCGCAGATCGTGATGAGCCGCACCACGCCGGAATTCATGACCAAGCTCTTCGAGATGGAAGTGCCCGAAATCGCCGAAGGCACGGTGCAGATCGTGGCCTGCGCCCGCGAGCCCGGCCAGCGCGCGAAGATCGCGGTCTACAGCCGCGAGAGCAACGTCGACCCGGTCGGCGCGTGCGTCGGCATGAAGGGCAGCCGCGTGCAGGCGGTGGTCAACGAACTGCGCGGCGAGAAGATCGATATCGTGCCCTATTCCGACAATCCGGCCACCTTCGTCTGCAACGCGCTGGCGCCGGCGGAAATCACCAAAGTCATCATCGACGAAGACAACAAAAAAATGGACATCGTCGTCGCCGACGACCAACTGAGTCTGGCGATCGGCAAGCGCGGCCAGAACGTGCGCCTCGCCGTGCAGCTCAGCGGCTGGAAGCTCGACATCCACAGCGAATCGCAGATCAAGTTGATCGAAGCGAAGGCGCGCAAAATGTACAAGCGCCTGACCAAAGTGCCCGAGCACGCCCGCGAAATCCTGATCAGGACCGGCTATACGTCGGTCGACGATCTGGCGCAGGCGGAGATCGAAGACCTCGTGGCCTTCCCGGGTATCGACGAAACAATCGCCGAGGAGATGATCGACGAGGCCTACGCCATTCATATCACCAAAGAATGGCCGCTGCCGGAGCCCGAGGACGACGGCACGGAAGGGCTGGTGGAAATCTCGTCGCAGAAAGAGGCGCTCGCCATGGCCGAGGAGCTCTTCGGCAAGAAACCCGCCGCGGCGGCCTCCGCGCCGGCGGGCGAGACGCCGGCGGCCGAACCGGCGGCGGAAGTCTTCGACGAGCAAGCGGAGGAACGCGTGCAGCCGGCGCCGGAGCCGGTCTTGCTCGATGAAGATGATTTTGCGATTGATCCCGATTCGCTGCCGGGCATCGCCGGCAAAACCGGGCAGTTTTTGCGTGAACGCGGCTACGGCACGCGCAATTCGATCCTGCGCGCGTCGGTCGACGAACTGGCCAAAGTGCCGGGCATGGGCGTCGCCCTCGCCGAGGATATCAAGGAAGCCGTGGCCAAGCTGAAGAAGGAGGAGAAAACCGAGTGACGAAAGCCGGCGGATTCATTCCCCTGCGCCGTTGCGTGGCCTGCCGCGAGCGTCTGCCGCAGAGCGAACTCATTCGCCTGGGCCGCGCGGCGAGCGGCGAACTGATCGTCGCCACGTCCGGACCGCGGCTCGGTCGCGGCGCGTACTGCTGCCGGCAAACGTCCTGCATGGAAAAAACCGTAACGAAAAAGCTGTTCACCAAAACTCTGCGCGCGCCGACCCGAGTGGCGGACGCGGCGCGGCTGCTTCAGGAGATGCGGGAAGCGGCCGCGAAGTTGAATCCACCGCGTAAGGATAGTTGATATGGCGAAGATCACCGTTCAGGCGGCAGCCAAACGATTGGGTATGGATCCCGACAGTTGCCTGAAAAAACTCCAGCAAATGGGCATCGTGGTGCGCGATCAATTGGACCAGATCGAAGTCGAGGTGCTCCAGCAGGTCAAGATGCGCCTGGAAGAAGAAAAGGCGCGCGCCCAGGCCGAAGAAACCCGCACCTCGAAACGGATCGGCAACAAGGTGATCCGCCGCCGCCGGAAGGAAGAACCGGAAGCCGAAGCGGCTGAAGAGGAACCGGCGGTCGAACCCGCGCCAACGCCGCCCGAGCTCGAACCGTTAGTGCATGAGGAACCGGTCGTCGAACTGCCGGGCGCGGCGGCCGCCGAGGCGGCGCCCGTTTCCGCGGAAGCTCCCGTGGCGGGCGAACAGCCCGCCGGCGAAGCCGAATTGCCGCCGGCGCCCGCCGCCGAAACAGAGCCGGCCGTCGAACCGACGCCGGAGGAAGCGGCGCTGGAAGCCGAACCCGCGCGATCCACCATCGGCGAACAACCGACCGAGGAAGGCGAGCCGAAGGTCCACATCAAGGCCCGGGCCAAACCCGGGAAGCCTGGTCTGGCCGAAGCCAAGCCGCGACAGGTTCATCTGCGGGAAGTCACCCGCGAGCCGGCGAAGATCCTCTCCCGACCGGCGGCGCCGATCGCCACGCTGAAGCCCGGCGCGGCCGAAAGGGCCGCGCCGCCGCGGCGCCGCGTCACCGAGCCCGCCAAGCCGGGGGCGCCGGTTTCGCCGACCGGACCCGTGCCGCCCGGCGAAGTCCGCGGCCGCAAGGGTCGGCGGGTCGTCGACTTCGCCGATCGCGGCAGAAAACGCGAGGAAGACGCGCGCGAGCTCAGCTTCCTGCGCGCTCGCCGGCAGAAAAAAAAGAAGGGCATCAAGCAGACCGAGATCACCACGCCCAAGGCGATCAAGCGCAAGATCAAGATCACCGACTCGATCCAGGTCGGCGAGTTTTCCAAGCGCATGGGCATCAAGGCCGGCGACGTGATCAAACAGCTCATGAGCATGGGCATGTTGGTCACGATCGTGCACGACATCGACTTCGATACCGCTTCGATCATCGCGTCGGAATTCGGGTTCGAGGTCGAGAACGTTTCGGTGGAAGCGGAAGATCTGCTGGAGAAGATCGAGTCGCGCACGGAAGACATGGAGTCGCGGCCNNCCGCCGGTCGTCACGATCATGGGCCACGTCGACCACGGCAAGACGACGTTGCTCGATGCGATTCGCGAAACCGACGTCGCCGGGCACGAAGCCGGCGGCATCACCCAGCACATCGGCGCGTACAACGTGACCCTGCCGAACGGGCGGCAGATCACCTTCGTCGACACCCCGGGGCATGAATCGTTCGCGGCGATGCGGGCGCGCGGCGCGCAGGTCACCGACATCGTGGTGCTGGTCGTCGCGGCGGATGACGGCATCATGCCGCAGACCATTGAATCGATTAACCACGCGAAGGACGCGAACGTCACCATCGTCGTCGCCGTCAACAAAATCGACAAGGAGAACGCGAATCCCGAGCGCATCCGGCAGGAACTGCTCGCCTACGGGCTGGTGCCGGAAGACCTCGGCGGCGAAACGTTGTACGCCATGATCAGCGCGAAGAAGCGCACCGGCATCGAGGACCTGCTCGACGCCATCCTGCTGCAGGCCGAGATGATGGACCTCAAGTCCGACCCGACGCGACGCGGCCAGGCCGTCGTGCTCGATGCGCGTCTGGAGCGCGGGCTCGGTCCGGTGGCGGCGGTTTTGGTCAAAGAAGGCACGTTGCGC
Organism: Deltaproteobacteria bacterium; assembly: GCA_003170555.1. Lineage (GTDB taxonomy): Bacteria > Lernaellota > Lernaellaia > Lernaellales > Lernaellaceae > FEN-1099. Next base: position 3,652 of record PMZC01000213.1, on the reverse strand, counting down.
AAAGGCAACTTCATCGTCGCCGACAATTTCTACGGCCGCCTGCGCATGATGTTCGACGACCACGGCAACGAAGTCGCCGAAGCCCTGCCCGGCGTGCCGGTGCAGGTCATCGGTCTGGGCGGCGTGCCGCGGGCCGGCGTGATTCTCAACTCGGTGCCCGACGAAAAAACCGCCAAAGCGATGGCCACGCTGCGCACCAATCAAGCGCGCGTGGACGATTACAAGAAACGCGCCCCGGTTCGCTTGGAAGACCTCTACGCGCAGATCAAAGAAGGCGAGCTGAAGGAAATCAAGATTCTGCTCAAGGGCGACGTGCAGGGGTCGGTCGAGGCCGTCCGCGACGCCCTGGAGAAACTCAGCAACGACGACGTGAAGGTGCGCATCATCCATAGCGCCGTCGGCACGATCACCGAAACCGACATCAACTTCGCCAGCGCGTCCAACGCCCTGGTGATCGGCTTCTCGGTGCGCCCGGAAACGAAGGTCAAGATGCTGGCCGAGCAGTCCAAGGTCGAGATTCGTTTGTACAACGTGATCTACGACCTGCTGAACGACATCAAGGCGTCGATTCAGGGCATGCTGCCGCCGACGTTCACCGAGGTGGTCAACGGCGTCGCCGAGGTGCGCAACACGTTCCACATCAGCAAGATCGGCACCGTCGCGGGCTGCTACGTGCTCGAGGGCAAGATCGTGCGCAACAGCAAAGTGCGGCTGATGCGCGACGGCGCGGTGGTCTATACCGGCAACATCGGCAACCTGAAGCGCTTCAAGGACGACGCGCGCGAAGTGCAGACCGGTTTCGAGTGCGGCATCAGCATCGACGGCTACAACGATGTCAAACTCGGCGACCGCATCGAATCGTACAACGTCGTCGAGAGCCGGCCCGACGCACCCGAGTCCTGAGCGCGAGGGCTTCGATCATGACCATCGGCGCGCTGGTGATTCGTTTGCGATTGCACGGCTGCTTTACGCTCAAAGAAAAGCGCATGCGCATCCGGCCGATCATCGAACGCGTCCGCAACAAGTTTCACGTGTCCGCCGCCGAAGTGGAAGAGCAGGACCTCTGCGATTACGCCGTGCTCGCCTTCGTCACGGTCAGCAGCAGCGGCCAGATCGCCAACGCGACGTGCGACAAGATCGTGGACTTCGTCGAGCAGCTCGGATTGGCCGAGCTCGCCGATCACCAACTGGAGTTGATCAAGTACTGACCATGCCGCGGCATCTGCCATTCAAACGATCCGACCGCGTGGGCGGCGAAATGCTGAGAGCCCTCGGGGAGATGCTTTATGACGGCACGCTCGGCGATCCGCGGGTCGCGATGATCACTTTCACCGCCGTGCAACTGACCGACGACCTGCGCTTCGCTCGCGTCTATTTTTCGCAGTTCGGCGGCGCCAAGGAACACCAGATCACGGAAAAGGCGCTGAAGCGCGCGGCGCCGTATCTGAAAACCGAATTGACCCGGCGGCTCAAGCTGCGTTACGCCCCGGAATTGCGTTTTTGTTTCGATCCCAGCCTCGAACGAGGCGCGCGCATCACCGAGTTGCTCCGCGAGGCGCTGCCTCCCGCGCCGGCGCCGGAGCCTGAACCGGAACCAACCGAGGATGAGGGCGCCGATGATTGACCAACGCAACGAGATCCTGGCGCTGCTCAACAGCGGCTCGTCGTTTCTGGTGGTCAGCCACGAAAACCCCGACGGCGATTGCATCGGCGCGACGCTGGCGCTGACGCTCGCGCTGCAAGGGATGGGCAAACGGGCGGTGGCTTTCAACGACGATTTTGTCCCGCACTACCTGCGCTGGCTGGCCGGCGCCGACGAACTGGTCCACACCGCCGACCCCGCCGCGTTCGACGTGGTCTGCGTCCTCGACTGCGGCGCGCCGGATCGCATCGGCAAGTTGACCGAGCGCGTGCTGGCTCATCCGCGCGTGATCGACATCGACCACCATGGCGCCAACGAAGGTTTCGGACTCGCCAACTACGTCGCGCCCACCGCGAGCAGCACGAGCGAACTGCTGCACGGCGTACTTAAGTTCCTCGGCGCCGAACTGACGCCGGGAATCGCCACCTGTCTGTACCTCGGCATTTACACCGACACCAACATGTTCAAAAACGCCAACAGCACGCCGGAAGCTTATCAGGCTTGCGGCGAACTCGTGGCGGCCGGCGCCGAATCCATGACCGTGGCCAAACGCGTCTACATCGAAACCACCGCCGAGCGCTTGCAACTCATGGCCCGCGTGCTGTCCACGTTGCAAATCGACGACGACGGCCGGATCGCCGGCATGGTCTGCACCCAGCGTGATTTGCACGAGTTCAACGCCAAGCCCGAAGATTTGGAAACCTTCGTCGAGCACCCGCGCGCCATCATCGGCGTACGCGCGGCCTATCTGTTGCGCGAACTCGAAGACGGCGTGACGGTGAAAGGCTCCTTGCGCTCCAACGACGACATCGACGTCGCGGAAGTGGCGGCGACTCTGGGCGGCGGCGGTCACGTGCGCGCCGCGGGATTTCGCGCCAAAGGAACCATCGCCGAAGTGCGCGCCCTGCTCGTCGAGAAATTGCGTCGCGCGGTGGCTGACCAATGAACGGGGTGCTGCTGCTCAACAAACCGGCCGGGCCGACCAGCCACGACATGGTGAACTTCGTTCGCCGCTTGTCGGGCACGCGTCGCGTCGGCCACGCCGGCACGCTCGACCCGTTCGCNNCACGCCGGCACGCTCGACCCCTTCGCCACCGGCCTGCTGGTTCTGCTGATCGGCCAATCCACGCGCATTTCGCAGTTTCTGATCAATCAAGACAAAACGTACGTCGCCACCGTGGCCTTCGGCGCCGCGACCGATACGCTGGATCGCACCGGCGCCGTAACGGAAACCTGCGACGCTCCCCTGCCCGACCGCGCTGAGCTCGAACGCGTGTTGGCCGAGTTCGTCGGCCCGTCGGATCAAATCCCGCCGATGTTTTCGGCGAAGAAGGTGAACGGGCGTCCGCTTTACCGCGCCGCCCGGCGGGGCGAGGAAGTGCCGCGTCGCGCCAAGACGGTGCAGGTCCATGCGCTCGATCTGTTGGAAATCGCCGACCGGTCGTTCATCGTGCGGGTTCGTTGCTCCAAAGGCACCTACGTCCGGGTGCTGGCCGATACGATCGCGCGCCGGCTGGGCGGCTGCGGGCGCCTGGACGACCTGCGGCGGGAATCGAGCGGACGTTTTCAACTGCAGGACGCCGTCACTCCCGACCAGGCCGAGGAGTTGGCCCGCCAGGGAACGCTGGCCGCTTCGTTGCTGCCGGTCGAGTCCGCGTTGCTCGACCTGCCCCACATCACGCTTTCGCGCCGCGCCGGCGAGCAGTTGCAAAGCGGCATGCGGCCGACTTCCGCCGCGCTGCTCGATTTTGACGCGTTCCAGCGGGGGCAGACGCTGCGCCTGCTCGACCCCGAAGGCCGCCTGGTGGCGATGGCCCGGGCGTTGCTCGACGCCGATCAACTGCGCGGGCAGTCGAGCGCGGTTTTGCCCTTCGAACTGCTGCGCGTCTTTGCGCCGGCGGCGGAATTGAAGTGAGGTCTTTTTTTTTCCACGATAAGCATTATATATGCTATATATAGCGATCTTTTTCAGGACGTAAGTCAGTCGCGTGAGACAGTGAAGGAGAGATA
>PMZC01000148.1 GCA_003170555.1 Deltaproteobacteria bacterium | reverse complement strand
TCGGCATTTCGCAGTTCTACAAGCTCTACACGCTGGCCGACGGCCGTTTCCTCCTTTACTTCGCTTACGGCGTCGCGTGGGCGATCTACCAGACCGATGCCGGGTTTGTCATGACCTACCCGAATTTCGACGCGGAAAGCTACGTTCCGGATGCAAACGGCGTGATGCACTTTATCGGGTGCCTGGGTTTGCGCAACCTGTTGCACGATTTCGGCTCGGACACACAACCGTTTCGAGTGGAATGGCTGGGCCGATCTCCCGAGGATTTCAATCCGAGTATGGAACCTCCTTGGACGGCCGTCGATGCGAATTTCGCGTTACACTACATCGGATTTCTCAACGACTATCGGATTTGGCACGTTTACGAGGACGGGACTGCCGTGCGCTCCGAGGTGTGGTCGCCGTCGTTGAAGGATCGCGCATGTCCGTGGTATCTCGGCGGCCTTGATGAAATGGATCGACCGTTCATCTCGTTTGGGACATGTTCGGGCGAGCGTCCGGTGACGTGCTTCGTCCGTCGGGAAACCGCCGGTGTTCGTGCCGAAATAATTGAGAATGCCGACCTGTATGGCGGAACCGGCGTCTTTGATGACCAGGCTATTTCCAGCTCCGGTCGCATCGCGCTTTCCACCGTGTTCTTAGAATCAGATGATCCGTTCGAAACAAATTCGAGTCGCTCGCTAAAGGTCTTCACTCGGGAACCTTCCAACGATCTAGGAGGAACACCATGAAATCGTCTATGCTGGGTTCGTGTCTGGTACTCGGCTGGTGGCGGCTTGCGCGTGTTATCTGCCACTAATCGCACTGGCAGACTTCGCTTCGCTTCGTGTGCCGGCGCCACCCGATAACTATAAAGCGTCAACAAATACCATAAATAGTTCGGAGTAGGTCAGCGAAACAATTCTTCCGGCTCGCCGAAGTGGTAGCCGAAGATCTGCACCTGCCCTTCGAGAAAATTCTCCACTAGGCCGACGTTTTCGTAAGCGATGCCGCCGGGCACCGGGCGTGTCGATTTCCAGTAGACGTAGCGGCCGTTGACCCCGCCGTGCAGCGATTCGTCGAACGTGCCGTGCGGCTTGCGCCAGTATTGGGTGAGGCGATGCTGATGCGGGTAATTCGGATAACCATCCCACGGACGCTCCTCGTCGGGACGCACCGCGAAGATCACATCGCCCTCGCGGTTCCGGCGCAGTTGGGCGAGCGGATAAAACTCGATCGGCGCGAAATTAGCGCCGCGGTAAGCCGGCCACAGTTCGTGCGCGTTGACGATGCGGTCGCGCAGATACAGCAGCCGGTCGCGGGCCAGATTGCTGAACGTCGAACTGAGCACGTTGCGGTTCATCTCGACCGTGCCCGCCTCGTGATAGAAAAAAAACGCGACCTCGTGCGGGCGATCGGCGCGCAGGTGGACGGAGAAATACGGCTTGGCGCCGTTGGGAAACGTCTCGTAGCGGAAAACGAGATCGAGTTCAGCCTGGTTCCCTCCCGGACGAATGGTCGCGACATTCGGCAAACGCGGCGGTTCGCGGTCGCGCCAGTAGCTGAAGTGATCGTGGAACTCCGTCGGATACGGGAAAATGCGAATCCCCTGCGCGTAGTCGGACGGGCTGTGATCCAGCTCGCTTTGACCGATGTGCCCGCCCGGCGTGATCGGCGCGTCGGCCAAAAAATTGATGAAGTACAACTTGCCGTTTTCTTCAAAGCCCACGCGAATCAGCCCGCGCGGCCCGCCGTCGCGTCCGAAACCGATGCGCGCCGGCGGCACGCCGACCACGATGCCGTTGCGCACGCCCCAGATCGGCGCGTCGCTCTCGCTTTGCGGCGCAATGAAATCGCCCGCGTAGCCGTAGCCGCCGACGGTCGCGTCCGCATTGCCGGTGTGCGGCTCAGGCAACGTCACCCCCGGTTGGCCGACCGTCGCGCAGCCCGCCGCGGCCACGATCAGCAGCATGAGAATGGCCCAACGCATTGCCGTCCTCCACTCGTAGCCCGGTTAATTGCCGCCCGTGGGGCAAGCCTGCTTCAGCAAGTCGAGCTTATACTCTTGCGCAAACTGCGTGCAGCCGGGAATCTCCGGAATGTGGAGATCGGACTGCGCTTCGATCACGAGCTCGAACTTCTTGACCGTCAGATGCCAGCCGATCATTTGTTCGACGCTGGGGCATTGCGACGTGTCGTCGGCTATTAGACCTTCGACCAAACAAACGCCGAATTTTTCGAGAAACGCCACCACGTCGGCGCCATTTTCAAAATCCGCCATGCGGTAGAGCGCCTTGTAGCCGATGCCGAACTTTTTCGAATTGTTCAGCGTATCCACGAGTTGCTGCACGTTGTCGATCGATAGATCGATCGACTCGCCGGGCTTGACGATGAACTGGCCGTCGTTCACCTGCGGATCGGCGAACGGAATCACCGCGTCCTCGCTCCACGCGTCGACCAAATCGCCGTCGCCAAGATACAGCTTGAACTCGACTGGCACGGAAACCCATTCGTTGGTGTCGTTGGCGATGGCAAAATTGACGCCGACGCGCGTCACCTGGACGTAGGTCTGGAAAGTCTCCGCCACCTGGTCGCCGACCGCGCCCGAGAGCGTGCCCGGCTGGAGGATCTCGATTGAAGCCTTTTTTAACTTGGCCTCGACCTCGTCGAGAAATCCCTGGATGTAATTATTACTCAGCAATGAGCCGGCAAGGCCAAGGTTGTCTTTGACCGAACCGACCAAGCCATCGAGCGTGACGTCGGTCGGATAGATCGGCAGGTCGATCGGCAGCAGCGGCAGCGTCGCTTTGCCGACAATGTTCCCGTTGCTGACGCCGAGGTTATCGCAGCCGAAAAACGACCAGGCGAGCAGCACAAGAACCAAGAATGACAGCCGGCGAAACATCTCCGCACTCCTTTTCAACCTGGTTGGCGCTCGGCTAGACGATAGTCAAGGTCGTGAGGCGAAGTCAAATACCAACCAGCAAGAAACGCCAAACAAAAAACGGCTGCTCTTCACTTCTTCGCCGTGGCTTGTGTCGCCTTGCCAAAATCACCCGTTACCGGCTTGACTGGCGACTATCTAATGACGATATTTAACTACTTAGCGGGTAATAAGTACTAACAAGCAGAAAACAAACCGGTCGGCGGGCTGGTTTGTGTTATTTGGGATATTCGGATCGTCGTGTCCGGGTAATTATTTGTCGTGAAACCACTAAGGAGGAAAAGATGCGAAAGACAATTTTCATTACATTGTTGATTCTGGCGTTTGCCGTGGGCACGGCGCTGGCGTTCGGCATGCCCGGCGCGGGCGGCAGTAGCGGCCTGAAAAAGGTGGTCAAGAAGCTCTCCCTGGGCGACGCCAACGACTTTCTCCGGAAGTACGAGGGCACGCCGCTGGCGCCGCAGCCCGTCGAATACATGACGATCGGCGATGCCGCTTTCGATGATTTCCAGCTACGCGTGGCCAAGCTCAACATCATCACCGGTTTCGTTGCGATCGTGATTAACGACGCCAACTCGCAGTTGGACAACCAGACCGCGTACACCAAGCCCCAGATGCTGAAACTGCAGGACAACGTCAACGCCGCGTCGGCGGCCCTGCAGCCGTGTGAAAATGAAGTAACGTTGTTGCTGGCCAAAGCGCCGCAGCTGCTAACCAACCTGAAATCCAAGCTGTCGAGCGACCCGATGCTGCTGGCGGATGTCGTCAAAGCGATCGACCTCGACGCGCTCAAAAAGATCGGTCAGCACGTCGCCGGTTTGATGGCCGACCTAGGGACAATCACTTCGAAGATCAAGGACAAGATCGCCGCGTTGCCCCCGCCATGATCGAACCCACGCTCGAATAACGATGGGGCGGGATCGGTTCCCGCCCTTTTTGTCGGCCAATTACTAGAACGACCACTTGAATTGCCGCCGCGACCTGTGCTAAACCATTGCAACTTTTGAGTGAGGATCAGATCCTCGATGAATCTTCGTCGCTCGATCAGGCCGTTGTCCCTCGTTCTTTTCCTGACTGTTTGCGTTATCTCGTTAAGCGCTTGCAGCAAGGCGGAAGTTTACTGGTCGGTCTTTAAATTTTCCCGCCAATCCGGCGCAGTGCTGCACACACTCCATTCACCCAAGCCCGAACTCGCCGCGAGATTGCCGGGGGAGTTGAAGGATGCGGTGGCGCACCGCAATCACGACCACCTGTTGCTCCAAGGCGCCTACGGTCCGATCAACTACGCTTACCGGTTTGTCAAAAACCATCTTCCTTCCAAGGACCATGAAGCGTTGATGGCCCGGCTGGCCGAGATCACCAAAGAAGGCATCGACCCGCAGCCGTACGAAATCGAGCGCGCGAAAAAAATGGCGGAGACGCTGACGGCGTGTCAGCAGGCGCTGGCCGATCTCGAGCAGCAGGGGCTGAATGTCAGCCAGGCGGAAAAAGACGAGCTCCGTAACGCGTTGCTCGAAGCCAACCTCCCGTCGCAGTCGCCGGCCGAAATTCTCGCCTACGTCGCCACGCCGGCGAATCGCGGCCGTTTCCCGGAGTTGTACGAGCGCGTCACTCGCGTGAGTCAGCTCGCGGCCGAACGCAACGCCGCCGAGTCGCGACTCGAGCTGCTCGACGCGGTGAACTTTTTCCGGTTGGCGCAGGAAATGGGCGTTCCCGAGGACCGGCTGATTCCGACCTGGCAGGAGAGCACGGTCGATATGCCGGGAACGCTGAAGAAAATGGCGCCCACTATCCGCCACTATGAGCAGTTGGTGCAGGAGCTTGCTCGTTACCGCAAACTCGCGCAGCAGAAACAGACGCCGCTCGACGCCGCGAAGTCGGCCAAGGTCGGCAGCCAGGGCGAGTTCGTTCAACGAATCCAGGAGCATTTGCAGCTTACCGGCTACTGGAGCGGCCCGGCGGATGGTCAGTTTGATGAAAAACTGAAAGAAGCGGTGACCGCCTACCAGGCCAACCACCAACTCGTCGCTTCGGGGGCCGTCGGCAAAGAAACGATCACCTCGTTCAACATGCCGTTCAGCGCGCGCGTCCGGCAGATCAAGCTCGGCCTGCACCGACTTCGGATGACCGGCACGCGCGGCGTCGACTTCTTCGTCTGGGTCAACGTCGCGGCCCAGCAGCTCGAAGTTTTCGACCAGGGTGGCGCGACCGTGTTGCGCAAACACAAAATCATCGTCGGGCAGCGGGTGCTGAAGAACCACACGCCGCTGTTCACCGCGCAGATCAAGATGGTCATCACCTTTCCGCCGTGGAACGTACCCGAACGCATTCTCCGCGAGGAAATGCTGCCGGAATACGAAGACGACCCGGACTACTTCACCGACCGCGGTTATCGCATAAAGGTCGTCGGGACCGGTGATGACGCGCGGGTGGTGGCAGTAACCCAACCTCCAGGCGAAGGCAACGCCCTGGGCGTCGTGAAGATCCTCTTCCCCAATCCGTACGACGTGTATCTACATGATACACCTAAGAAATTTCTATTCGCCCAGACGGTTCGGACCTTCAGCCACGGGTGTTTGCGCCTGCAAAACGCGCTCGACCTGGCCCGCTTTCTCCTCGAACACGACCACAACGAAATGGCCGCAAAAGTAGACGAACTGGTCAAAAAACACCAGTCGCAGGAAATTCACTTGAACAAGCTGGTGCCCATTTTCGTGGAGTACAGCACGTCGAGCGCCGACGAAAACGGGCTGGCCACGTTTTTCCTGGACATCTATGGACTAGAAACCGAGGAATTGAAGCGGATTTCAGCCGACTGATGCACGTTGTTCTTTTGATATACCAGCAATATCTACCTAAAATCACAAGCTTTTATTTTTGTTGACATTCCGGGACGGCCCCATATAATCAATTCAAGTTTGTGTTTGGTTTGCTTTTCGTTTTTATCTTTTTTCGGGCCCTTGGGTCTTCTCTAGGTAGCGTATTACGCCGGCTGTAACCAACACCTGCGAGGAGAGATGAGAAGCAAGCCGTATCGTCACATACTGATTATCCAACTGCTTTTCACCGTCGCCCTGATTCTCTGGTTCGCCCCCAACGCCAGCGCCATTTCCCCGGGCCCCACCGAACAAGATGATGCGCCTCCGCCGCCGGCCACGACCGGCGAACNNACCGGTGGTGGTCAGTCTGGCGGCCTCGCCGCGCGCGGTGGATAACCTGAGCGTGCCGCCTGATTTGGGCCATGAATTCACCTTGGCCCCTGGGGGTGCGATCGCGCTGCCGTCCTGGGCCACGCTGAATGAACAGTTCTACGCGCAATGCTTGTCGATCGGCCTGCCCCATCACGGCGCGCTGCGCAACGGGGTGGAGTTCCCGCAGGACAATCCGTACTTCACGAGTTACCGTACCGGCAACCAATGGGGCACCCCGGAAGCGGTTGACGGGCTGCTATACGCCGCGGGGCGGGTTCGCGAGCGCTTCGGTCCGTCGAACAAGCTGGTGCTCGGCGATATCAGTTCGCAGTTCGGCGGCAAGCTCGGCCACCATAAGTCGCACCAAGCAGGGCGCGATGCGGACGTCGGCTTTTTCTTTGTCGACGGCAACCCCGGCTTCCTCGAGCGCGGCACCGCGTCGAATCTCGACATCCCGCGCACCTGGGCCTTCGCCGAAGCGCTGATCGAAACCGGCTCGGCGCAGATGATTTTTGTCGATTGGTCGGTTCAGGAAATACTTTATAACTACGTCAAGTATCGGCTGAACGCGCCGGAGAGCTACCTCACCCAGGTCTTCCAGTACCCGAACCGCGGCAACCGGTCGGCGATCATTCGCCATGTCCGCGGCCACCTGAATCATTTCCACGTGCGTTTCTACAGCCCGGTTTCCGTGGCCAACGCGGTGCGCGCGCGGTATACGGATTCGGGATTGGCCGGCTTGCAGCAAGACACCTACGAACGCATGGCCGGGCGGGCCGTGGAGCTTCCGCAGGCCTATCGCACCTCCGGCGAGCGGATGTCGTATCGCACCATGCCGGCGAACAGCCGCCGCATCACGCACACCGTGCGCAGCGGGGAGAGCATCTGGACCATCGCACGGCGCTACAACGTCACGGTCAGTGAAGTGCGCCAATGGAACAACCTGGGTTCCAGCGCCCGGCTGCGCGTCGGACAGAAACTGGTCATCTACGGCAAGAAAAAGCCGCACGCGTTATAAACTCGATTTCGCTTGTCAAACCGTCGCCGACGCGATAATGGTTATTTATGCGTCGGCGATTGGTTTTATTTTTTCTCTGCCTGATAGCGTGCACGGCCGCGGCGACCGCGACGGCGTGGGCGCGACATCGTCGGCGGCCGGCGGCCCCACCGACCGGCGCCCTGCTCTATCCGCTGGCGGCGGCGCCGACGATCTCCGGCAACTTCGGACAATATCGCTCGGACCACCCGCACGGCGGCGTCGACCTGTGGTCGTTCCTGCAAATCGGGACGCCGGTTTTCGCCGCGGCGGACGGCGAGATCGACTACCTCAAATGCTCGTCCACCGGCTATGGGCGTTCGCTTTACGAAAAATTGGCTGACGGTCGGACCGCGGTGTACGGACACCTGTCGGGCTTCGCGCCGAAAATCGACGAGGTCGTGCGCCGCGAGCAGCGCCGGCGCGGCGAATATCACGTGCGCCTGGATCTCGCCCGCCGCCCGATCGGGGTGAAGCGCGGCGAGGTGATCGGCTACGCAGGCGACGCCGGCACCGACGTGCCGCACCTGCACTTCGAAATCCGCGACCGTCGCGGGCTCGCGCTCAACCCGGACGACGCGGAACTGGCGCTGAACCTTGCGGGCCTATTGATCGAGCGCCAGCAATGGGCCGAGGCGCTCCAGCTCCTCCAGGGCGCGCTAACGCAGATGCCCGACAATCCGGAGATCCTCAACAACCTCGGGCTGGCCCGCGCCGGGCTGGGACAGAGAGAGCAAGCCGAGGCCGCCTACCGCGCCGCGTTGGCGCGCGATCCGCGTTCGGTCAAGATTTACAATAATCTGGTCAAGACGCTGCTCGAGGCCGGCCGCCGCGATGCGGCACGCGACGTGGTCGAGCAGGGCTTGCGCCTGCTGCCCGCCGACCCGCTGCTGCGAAGTCTGCGCCAAGCCGTCGCGACCGCGCCGGCGGGCCGTTGATGGAGGCCGGAATTCGGGGAGGTTTACCTTATCGAGCATTCGATTGGAGCGGCGGCTGTGTCACCACGCCGATCCGGCGGAGATGAACAAATGGGGTTGAAAAGGCAAGCGGGCCGGAGATGCGGTGAAGAAGACCAGTTGGCCCAATTTAAAAGGGGTAGACATCCCCGGAATTAATGCCATGCTTACGAAAACTGGGGGTTTGCACCATGTCCATGCGACGATTAGTTATTTGTATTTATTGTCTGCTCTTCTTTGCGGCTCAGGTGCCCAAAGGACAAC
>PMZC01000206.1 GCA_003170555.1 Deltaproteobacteria bacterium | reverse complement strand
AAGGTGATGATGGGCGCCGAACGCCGCAGCATGATCATCTCGGACGACGAAAAGCGCATGATCGCCTATCACGAGGGCGGACACGCGTTGGTCGGCGCCAAGTTGCCCCACGTCGACCCGGTGCACAAAGTGACCATCATTCCGCGCGGCATGTCGCTGGGTCTGACTCAGGTGCTGCCGGAAGACGATCGCTTCGTCGTCGCGCGCGACTATCTGCTCAACAACCTGGCGTTCGCGATGGGCGGTCGCGCGGCCGAACAGGTAGCGATGAACATGATGACGACCGGGGCGTCGAACGACCTTGAGCGCGCCACGCAACTCGCCCACCGCATGGTGTGCGAATTCGGCATGAGCGATTCGCTCGGGCCGATCACGTACGGCCGCCGCGAGGAGCTGGTGTTTCTGGGGCGCGACATCAGCCACCAGAAGGACTACTCCGAGGAAACCGCGCGGGAGATTGACGAAGAGGTGCGCCGCATCGTCAACGAGGCCTACGAAAAGGCGGTGGCGATCGTCCGCCAGAACCACGAGGCGCTCGACCGTGTCGCCGAGGCGCTGCTGCTCTATGAAACGATCGACGGCGATGAACTGCAGGAACTCATTGAAGGTCGGGCGCTCACCCGCCAACCGCCGAAGAAAAGCCCCGAACCGAATACTTTTTCTGATGCGCCTTCCGCCACACCGGCGACGCCGCAGGACGAGACCGTGCTGGAGGCGGAGAAGATCGGCGAAGAAGTTGACCTCCAGCCCCATCCACCCAAAAACGGGGGATCCGACGCGTGATCTGGTCCGGACGCGGCTTTCACTTCGACCTCAGTCGCCGGGTGGCGATCATGGGGATCCTCAACGTCACGCCGGATTCCTTCGCCGACGGGGGTCGTTGGAACACGACGGAACGGGCGCTGGCCCACGCCGAGGAGTTGATCGAGCAAGGCGCCGACATCATCGACGTCGGCGGCGAATCGTCGCGGCCGGGCGCGGCGCCGGTTTCGGTCGACGAAGAGAAACAGCGGGTGTTGCCGGTGATCGAGGCGCTCGGCGCGAGGTTCGCCGTGCCGATCAGCATCGACACTTACAAAGCCGACGTGGCCCGCGCGGCGCTGGACGCCGGCGCGACGATCGTCAACGATATTTCCGCGTTGAGCGACGCGCCGATGGCGGCGCTGGCGGCTGAACGCGAGGCCGGGCTGGTGCTGATGCACATGCAAGGCTCGCCGCGCGACATGCAGAACGACCCGTGGTACGAAGATTTGCTGGCCGAGGTGCTGGCGTATCTGCGAAACGCGACGGACCGCGCGCTCGCCGCCGGCGTGCAGCGTGAACGAATCGCCATCGACCCCGGCATCGGCTTCGGCAAGACGGCGGCGCACAACGTCGAGTTGATCCGCCATCTCGGCCGCTTCGCCGGCCTGGGCTTTCCCGTCTTGATCGGCGTGAGCCGCAAGAATTTCATCGGGCGTTTGACCGGACAGGAGATCACCGACCGCCTGCACGGCACGATCGCGGCGGTCACGGCGGCGCTGCTCTGCGGCGCGCGCATCGTTCGTGTGCACGACGTCGCGCCCACCCGCGACGCCGCGCGCGTCGCCGAAGCGATTGTCGGGGTCGGCGCATGACCTTCGACAGCATCGCCACGCTGATCGGCACGTTCAAGAACATCACGGTCATCGACATCATCGATATCCTGGTCGTGGCGATCATCATCTATCGGCTGCTCGAGATGATTCGCGGCACGCGCGCGTTGCAGATTCTGGGTGGCCTGGGGCTGATTTTCGTCGGCTACGTGGTGAGCCAGTTGCTCGGCCTTTATACGCTGCACTGGCTGCTGTCCACGTTTGTCGGCAGCCTGCTGCTGGTGGTCGTCGTTTTGTTTCAGACCGAGATCCGCCGGGCGCTCGCGCGGTTTGCACGCAACCCGTTTTCGAGTTCGACCCCGGTCGAGCTGGAGTTCGCCGAAGAGCTGGCGCGCTCGGCGACGGCGCTGGTCAACCGTCGCATCGGCGCGCTGATTGTGCTCGAGAAAGAAACCGGCCTCAACGAGTACATCGAAGAGGGCATCAAACTCGACGCCGCGGTCAGCCGCGAGCTGCTGGTCAGCGTTTTTCTGCCGTCGTCGCCGATTCACGACGGCGCGGTGATCATTCGCAAGGGCCGCATCGTGGCGGCGGGCTGCTTTTTTCCCCTCGCGACCGAGGTCGAGTTGGATAAGGACCTGGGCACCCGGCATCGCGCGGCGATCGGCGTGTCGCAGGAATCCGACGCCCTGGTGCTGGTGATTTCCGAGGAGCGCGCGCAGATCAGCGTCGTGCATTTCGGGCGCATTACGATCAACGTGTCCAGCGAGCAATTGCTGGACATCATTCACGATCATTTCGGATGACGCATGCGTGAGAAAATTCGCCGCTTCTTCACCGAGAACGTGCTGCTGAAGCTGCTCAGCGTCGGGTTCGCGCTCGTACTGTGGGTGTTCGTCAGTCTCGGGCAGACGGAATCGGAGACGCCCAAACGCGTGCCGGTCGAAATCATGAACCTGCCCGACAACTTGATTCGCACCTCCGATCTGATCCCCGAGCTGGAGATCAAGGTCAGCGGGCCGCGCAACGTGCTGCGCGCGATCGACGACAGCAAGCTGCGATACGTCATCGACCTCAAGGGCGTGCGGCCGGGCACGAGCAACCACCGCGTTTACCCGCCGCGCATCGAGGGCATTCCGGCCGGGGCGAAGATCACCGACATCAGCCCGAGCCAATTCGACCTCACGCTTTCAACGCGCAAGAAAAAACAGGTGCGGGTCAATCCGTTCCTGCGCGGCGCGCCGGCGGAAGGCGTCGAGCTGCTGGGCCGCACGGTCACGCCGGAGTTCGTGGAAGTCTCGGGTGCGGAAGAAGAAGTCAATATTCTCAACCAGGTCGATACCGAAGCCATCGATCTGACCGGCAAGAAGGAAAACTTCTCCGTGCGCGTCGGCCTGGATTTGGTGGGGCGGCATATCGAGTTGGTGCAGCAGCAGGATGTGCTGGTCAACGTCTACCTGGGCACCCCGCCGGTGAAGAACGTGTACCAAGGCGTGCGCATCGAGGTGCGCGGCACGGAAGATCGTTACCGGCTGAGCCGCGACCGGCTCGACATTCAACTCGAGGGGCCGCCCGATCAACTGGGCCGTCTCACGCCGGAAGATTTGTTGCTCGTGCTGGACGCGTCGCACCTGGAGCCGGGGACGCACGACGCCGAGCTGAAGCTGGAATTGCCGGAGGGCATGAGCGTGCGCAACATCGAGCTGCCGCGGGTGCAGATCACGATTTATCCGCCGGGGAAAAAGGTGATCAAGAAGCCGGCGGGCGACGAACCGGAGCCGACGCAATAAACGGAGTTCGCCGGCGAGCTTCATCACGGGAACGAGGAGGGACAACGTGCCGCCGAAACTTTCGCTGAACGTCGATCACGTGGCGACCGTGCGGGAAGCGCGGAAGATCGACCAACCCGATCCGGTGCTCGCCGCCGGAATGGCGGAGCTGGCGGGCGTGGACGGCATCACCATCCACGTGCGCGGCGACCGCCGGCATATTCAGGAACGCGACCTCGAGATTCTGCGTAAGACGGTCAAGACAAAGTTGAACGTGGAGATGGCCGCCACGCAGGAGATGATTCGCATCGCGTGCGACGTGCTGCCGGATATCGTCACGCTGGTGCCCGAGCGGCCCGAGGAAATCACCACCGAGGGCGGCCTGAATGTGCCGCATCACCGCGACGTGATTCGCAACGCGGCCGGATTGTTCCGCGAGCACGGAATCGAATTGAGCCTCTTTGTTGATCCGGATTTCGATCAGATCAAAGCCGCGCGCGACGTGGGCGCGCAGGTGATTGAAATCAACACCGGCCGCTATTGCGAGGCCAAGAACGCGGCCGATCGCGAGCGCGAGTACCGGTTGATTTTGGATTCGATCCGCCTAGCGACGAAGTTGCGGCTCGAAGTGGCCGCGGGGCACGGGCTGAACGTCAAGAACGTCGGTCCGATCGCCGCGATCCCCGAGGTGCGCGAGTTGAATATCGGCCATTCGATCATCGCGCGCGCCATCTTTGTCGGGATCGAACGCGCGGTGCGCGAGATGATCGAGGCGATGCAAAAAGCGACGCCGCTCGAGCTGACATGATCCTGGGCGTCGGCGCGGACCTGGTGGCGGTCGAACGAATTAGGCGGGCGCTTGATCGGTCGCCGCGCTTTGCCGCGCACGTGTTTCATCCGGATGAAATCGCGGAGACGCGCGGGCGGCCGCAGAACCTCGCGGCGCGTTTCGCTGCGAAGGAAGCCTGGCTCAAGGCGATGGGTCTGCCGCTTTTTTCGGTGGCCCTGCCGGACGTCCGGGTCAGATGCGGCGCCGACGGCCGACCGGTTTTGCAGTTGGCCGACCGGGCTTCCGCGCTGAGCCGAGAGCGCGGTGTGCGGGCCATTCACCTGAGCCTGGCCCACGAAGGGGACTACGCCCTGGCCTGGGTTGTACTGGAGGGAGGGAACTCATGATTCTGGTGACCGCCGCCCAGATGAAGCTGCTCGATCAACTGGCGATCGAGACGCTGAAGATCCCGGGCGTGGTGCTGATGGAAAACGCCGGCGCCGGCGTGGCCCGCCTGATCGACGAGCGCTTTTTCGAGGCGGCCGAGCCGGGCGTCGTCATCTTGTGCGGCCCGGGGAATAACGGCGGCGACGGCTCGGTGATTGCGCGCCATTTGTCCAACCTGGGTTATGAGGTCAACGTTTTCCTTCTCGGTTTGCGGGACAAGTTGAAAGGCGATGCGCGCACCAACTTCGCCATCGTGGAGAACATGGAGTTGCCGATTGTCGAGGTGCACCGCCAGTCCGATTTGCTGAAAGTGCGATCGGCGCTGAGCCAGGCCGGTCTGGTGGTCGACGCCTTGTTCGGCACGGGGCTGGACCGGCCGATCGAGGGGCTCGGCGCGGAACTGATCGAGCTCGCCAACAAGTCGGATTTGCCGATTATCGCCGTCGATATTCCCAGCGGATTGTCCGCCGACACCGGCCAGCCGACCGGGCCGGTCGTTCACGCGGACATGACCGTCACCTTCGGCCTGGCGAAGATCGGCCAGATTTTGCTGCCGGGCGCGGACTTGTGCGGGCAACTGGAGGTGGTGGATATCTCGCTGCCGCCGGCGCTGCTCGGCGAGGTCGAGATCGACCACCGCCTGATCGACGCGACGGACATCTTGGTGCTGTTTGTGCCCCGCGACGCCGACACGCACAAAGGCGACTTCGGCCATGCGCTGGTCATCGGCGGTTCGCCGGGCATGGGCGGCGCGGCATTCATGGCGGCCAGCGCGGCGCAGCGTTCGGGCGCGGGGCTCGTCACCGCGGCGGTGCCGGCGTCGTTGTTGCCGGCGGCCGAAGCGGCGTTGCTCGAGGTGTTGAAGACGGCGCTGCCGGCCGATCCAAACGGCTTGTTCGCGCCGGAGGCGGTCGGCGCGGCGCTCGAACTGGCGCAAAACAAAAGCGTCGTGGCGCTCGGACCGGGACTTGGTCGCTCGCCGGGCGTGACCGCGTTTGTGCACGGCCTGGTGAAGAAGTTGCAAAAGAGCCTGGTGATCGACGCGGACGGGCTCAACGCTCTGGTCGGCGCGCTCCATTTGCTGCCCAAGCGCGGACGCGAGGTCGTGCTCACGCCGCATCCGGGTGAAGCCGCGCGGCTGCTCAACACGACGACCGACGCGGTGCAACAGAATCGCCTTGGCGCGGCTCNNGCGGCAGACCAAGGCGACCGTCGTGCTCAAAGGCGCGCGCACCGTCGTGGCCACGCCGGCGGGAGAGGTCTGGATCAATCCGACCGGCAATCCGGGCATGGCGACCGGCGGCATGGGCGACGTGCTGACGGGCATGATCGCGGGCTTCATCGCGGAAGGCGTGCCGCCGTTGCGCGCGGCGATCGCGGCGACATATCTGCACGGCTATGCCGGCGACCTGGCGCGGGACGATCTGGGCGAGCACGCACTGACGGCTGGCGAGGTGCTGGCGCGGTTGCCGCGGGCGTATGCGACGTTCGAACAGTACTTCCGCGAGCCGCCGTCGGGCGAGGAGACGGAGTGATCCTGGTGGAACTCCGCACCGATTCGGAACAAGCCACACGCGACCTGGCCGCGCGGCTGGCGGAGTCGCTGCTGCCGGGGGACGTGATCGCCCTGGTCGGCGAACTCGGCGCCGGCAAGACGCGCTTCGTGCAAGGTCTCGCGCACGGCCTCGGCGTTCCCGAAGAGTCGCCGGTAACCAGCCCCACGTTTACTTTTCTCGCCGTGTACAATCAGGGCCGGTTGCCGTTATACCACTGCGACTTTTACCGCATCGCCAACGAGCGCGAACTCGAATGCATCGGCGTCGACGAATACTTGTGGGGCGAGGGCGTGAGCGTGGTCGAATGGGCGGATCG
Organism: Deltaproteobacteria bacterium; assembly: GCA_003170555.1. Lineage (GTDB taxonomy): Bacteria > Lernaellota > Lernaellaia > Lernaellales > Lernaellaceae > FEN-1099. The sequence goes on along the minus strand of PMZC01000206.1, from coordinate 587 downwards.
AGCTATCGACCGCATGCCGGAATCCGCGTTGTGGGTGCAATTCTCATTCGTCGGCGACGGGCGGGAGTTGACCTTCCGCGCTGCCAATGAACGCTGGCGGCCCGTCGTCGAACGACTGCGCGGAGATTCGGCGTGGCGCTGATCGTGCAGAAATACGGCGGCACGAGCGTCGCCGATATCGCGCGCATCAACGCGGTGGCGGATCGCGTGGTGCGCACCCACGAGCAGGGCCATGAAGTGGTGGTCGTCGTTTCCGCGATGGCCGGCGAAACCGACCGGCTGATCCGCCTGGCGGGCCAGATCACCGACCGGCCGAACGAACGCGAGCTCGATCAACTGGTGTCGACCGGCGAGCAGGTCAGCGTCGCGCTGCTGGCGATGGCCATCGAGCGGCGCGGACACCAGGCGCGCAGCTTTCTGGCGCATCAGGTGCAGATTCGCACCGACAGCCATTTTTCGCGCGCGTCGATTCTCTCCATCGACCCGTCGTCGATTCTCGATCGGCTGGGCGAACGCAAGATCGCGGTGGTGGCCGGTTTCCAGGGCGTCGATGACGAGGGCAACATCACGACGCTGGGCCGCGGCGG
>PMZC01000345.1 GCA_003170555.1 Deltaproteobacteria bacterium | reverse complement strand
AGACCACGCTGCTCAACCTGCTCAACGCCGAGCTATATCGACGCCTGCCGACGCCGATCGGGCTGACCACCATCGGTCGCGACGGCGAAGCCGAAGATGTGATCTGGCATCATCCGAAACCGCCGGTGAAGCTGCTGCGCGGCAACTACTTCGTCACCACTGAAAGCGAGATGGCGCGCTTGGGCGCCGCCGCGTTTTTGATCGAGACGCTGCCGTTCTCGACGCCGCTGGGTCGCATGGCCATCGGCCGCGCGGCCAAAGAAACCACGGTCGAGATCGTCGGCCCCGACACGAATCGGCAGGTGTGGACGGTGGTCGAACGCCTGCAGAAGCTGGGCTGCTCGCACCAGCTCATCGACGGGGCTTTTGAGCGGCGCACGCAGGCCGCGTCGCACGACGGCGCGCGCTTGGCGTTGGTGGTGTCGGCGGATGTCGCGCCCGATCCGGGTCGTATTGCGCGCTGGTTCGAGTTCCAGGTCGAGTTGTTCTTTCTGCCGAAGGCGCCGCCGGAATTGATGCCGCCCGCGGACCTGTCGTTGGGCATTCATTGGCGGCAAGACGGAAAATGGCAGGACGATCCCGCCAACGCGGATGCCGTGTGCGCCATCGGCCCGCTGACCGACGCCGTCGCCGATCGCCATCTCGAGGCGTTGCGGCGGGCGCCGCTCATCGTCGAGGACGCGACGAAGATGTTCATCACGCACCCGCTGTGGCGCCGGTTGAAGCGCACGTCGCCGGGCGTTTACGTCATGCGGCGTCTGCGGCTGATGATGGCCGCTTCCAATCCGGTGGGGCTGCTGCGCCGGTTTGAAGGCGACGAGTTGTTCGACGCGCTGGTCAAGGCGGCGCCCAATCTGCCGGTGCTCGATGTGGTCGCGGGTAGCACGCATGAGCCGTAAGTAATCGACGAGGTCGATGATGCATCTGGGGCTTGATCCGGGAAAAATCCGCCACGCACGGGAGATCGCGCGCGCGATCACCGAGCCGATCCTGATCAAGATCCTCGCCCATACCACGGACAGCGTCGAACGCGCCACGTTACGCCTGATGGGGCTGGACGGCGCCGACGAAGACGACATTCCCTACCCGAATATCCTGGTCAGGCATCTGCGCGATCGGCTCGGCGAAGGTCTCGCGCCGCTCGTCGCGCAGGCCGCCAAGGATCGCGGCCTCTCGCTGCGCGAGTTGGCGTATGGCGTAAGCGAGGAGAAAATCGACTTGCGCGACTTTCAACCCGCCGACCGCGACGCCGCGGGGGCCGAGTGCGAGCGGCTGCTCCGGGAAAACATTCGCCGGGTCGAGCGCCAGGTCGCCGCGCGCGACGGGTTCGTGCGCGAACTCGGTCAGGGCGAGCCGCCGTGGCTTTACGTCATCGTCGCCACCGGCAACATCTACGAAGACGTGGTGCAGGCGCAAATGGCCGCGCGGCAGGGCGCCGACATCATCGCCGTGATCCGCTCGACCGCGCAAAGCCTGCTCGACTACGTGCCCGAGGGCATCACGACCACCGGCTTCGGCGGCACCTACGCGACGCAGGCGAACTTTCGCGTGATGCGCGAGGCGCTCGACGAAGTGAGCCGCGAGGTCGGCCGCTACATTCGCCTCGTCAATTACGCGTCCGGCCTGTGCATGCCGGAGATCGCCGCGATGGGCGCGCTCGAACGGCTGGACATGATGCTGAACGATTCGATGTACGGCATTCTGTTTCGCGACATCAACCCGCTGCGCACCTTCATCGATCAGCATTTGTCGCGCATGATCAGCGCGTACGCGCGCATCATCATCAACACGGGCGAGGACAACTACCTGACGACCGCGGACGCCGTCGAAGCGGCGCACACGGTGCTGGCCAGCGATTTGATCAACGAACGCTTTGCGCACGAAGCCGGACTGCCGGCCGATTTGATGGGCCTCGGCCACGCCTTCGAGGTCTATCCGGAAATGACCGACAGCTACCTATACGAGTTGGCGCAGGCGCTGCTGATCCGCGAGGTCTTCCCCGATCATCCGATCAAGTTCATGCCGCCGACCAAGCACATGACCGGCGACATCTTTCGCGGCTATGCGCTCAACGCGATGTTCAACTTCACCGGCGTGCTCACCGGGCAGTCGATTCAACTGCTCGGCATGTTGACCGAGGCGATGCACACGCCGTTCCTGATGGATCGCGCGCTGGCGATCAATAACGCCCGGCTCATGTTCAACGCCGCGCGACATCTGGCCGAGAATCTGGAGATCAAACCGCATTCGTGGCTGCTGCAACGGAGCGCGGAAGTGCTCGACCGCGCGATCACCATGCTGGAGCGCATCGCGGAGATCGGCCTGTTTCAGGCGATCGCCGACGGCATGTTCGCCGACATCAAACGTCCGCCCGAGGGCGGCAAAGGCGGCGACGGCGTCGTGCTGAAATCGGCGGACTACGCCAACCCGCTGCTGAAGATTCTGACGGAGAAGGTCCATGGCCGTCATTAGAGGCAAACAACTGGACCTGACCAAAGTGCGCCCTTATGGCGACTCGATCAACGATGGCGCGCTTCAACTTAGCTTCACGCTGCCTATTCCGCTGACGCCCGAAGCGGTCGAGGCCGCGCGACAGATGGCGCAAAAGCTCGGACTGCGCGACCCCTCCGTGGTGCATAGTCAGGACCTCGGCGGTTTCAGCTTCTTCATCGTTTACGGCCACACCGACCGCTCGGTCGACATGACGCAAATCCAGGTCCCGAAGGTCGAGGGGAAAGTCTTCTCGCGCCCGGAGGCCGATCAGGAAATCCGCCGGCGCTTCGGCCGCCTGCTGGTCGTCGTCGGCGCGTGCATCGGCACCGATGCGCATACGGTCGGCATCGATGCGATCATGAACATGAAGGGTTACAAGGGCCATTACGGTCTCGAACGTTACGTGATGATCGACGCGCGCAACCTCGGCGCGCAGGTGCCGCCCGAGGCGCTGCTCGATTACGCGATCAAACACCGCGCCGACGCGATGCTGGTCAGCCAGGTGGTCACCGAGAAGGGCTTCCACCGGCAGAACCTGTCGCGGATGGTGGAGCTCGTGGAAGCGTCCGGCATCCGCGACCACATGATTCTTATCTGCGGCGGCCCGCGCATCGAACACAAACTCGCGCTCGAACTCGGCTACGACGCCGGCTTCGGCCGCGGCACGTACGCCGAGCACGTGGCCAGTTTCATCATCGACAAGATGACCGAGCGCGGACTCACGTGACGCGGCGGCCGGAAAGGACAAAACGTGCAAGTCAATAAAGACTGGCTCGCGCCTTGCGGGCTGTACTGCGGCGTCTGCGGAATTCTAGCGGCTCATCGAGACAACAACCAAAAGTTCAAGGAACGCCTGGCCGGAGTGTACAACCTGGCGCCCGACCAGATTCACTGCGCGGGCTGTTTGTCGAACGAGGTTTTCGAGTATTGCAAAGTCTGCCCGATCAAGGCGTGCACGGCGGCGAAGGGCTACGACGGTTGTCGCCAATGCGGCGATTTTCCGTGCGAGGCGATCAACAACTTCCCGATGCCGGTCGGCAAAAAAGTGATCCTGCGCGCGGTTCCGTTTTGGCGGGAGCACGGAACCGAGAAATGGGTGGAGCACGAGGAGGCGCGCTACCTCTGCCCAAGCTGCGGCAACAAACTCTTCCGTGGCGCCAAGCGCTGCAATCAATGTAAGGAGCCGGTGGACGTCGACGGCTAGCCCATGAAGGTCATCAATCCGCCCTCATTGCTGAAGCCGCACGGTTACAACCACGGCGTGCTGATGCCTGCCGGACAGTTGCTGTTCATCGCCGGACAGGCCGGAATGATCGGAGATGAACTGGAGAGCGGATTCGTCGACCAATTCGCGGCGGCGCTAAGAAATGTGCGCGCGGTCGTCGAGGCGGCGGGCGGACAAATCGAGCACGTTGCGCGCTTGACGATCTATGTCACCGACATGTCGCTTTATCTGCAAAGCCGCGAAGCGCTCGCGCCGGCGTATCGCGAGATCTTCGGCCACCACTACCCGGTGATGAGCGCAATCGAGGTCAAAGGGTTGATCGATCCGCGTCTGCTGGTGGAAATCGAAGCGACGGCCGTGCTACCCTAACCCAATTCCTTCACCACGACTTTCAGCGCGTCCTCAATCGCCTGCGCGGCCTCGGCGAGATCGGCGTCGGTGTGGCGGACCATGATGTAGCCGTGGTGGAACGGCTGGAGGAACACGCCGCGGCGAATGACTTCGGTGTAGAAGCGCGTGCGACGCTCCTTGTATTTTTTGTCGGCGTCGGTCGGGAAAGTGATGAACGGCATCGGCGGAATCCCCGTCAGTTCGGCCGGCGCGCCTGAACGCTCGACGATTTCCCGTACCTGCGCCAGCCATTTTTCGCCGCGCGCCCACAGCGTGTCGAGCGCCTTTTCGCGTTCAAGAATCTCTATCGTTTTCAGCGCCGCGACCATTTCCAGCGAATTCGGAAAGAATGTGCTGGAGATGAATACCTTGCCGTCAACCACATCCATGATTTCACCGCGGCCGACGACCGCGCTGATCGGGTAGCCATTCGCCATCGCTTTGCCGAACGTTGCGACGTCGGGCGTGACGCCGTACCGCTGCTGCGCGCCGCCCATCGCCACGCGAAAGCCGGTCCGGACTTCGTCGAAGATCAACACCGCGCCGCTCGCCCTCGCGCGCTCGCGCAGTCCTTCGAGAAAGCCCGGCTTGGGCGCCTGCACCGGATGCGCCAGCGGATGCCCCACCGGCGTCACGATAATCGCCGCGATATTTCCTTGGTGCTGTTCGAGCAACCGGTCCACGCCGTCCAATTCGTTGTACTCGAACTCGTGCGTGTCCTCCCACAGCTTCTGCGGCACGCCGCCGCGCACCTCGACACACCAGTCGTGCCAGCCGTGGTAGCCGCAGCGCAGAATCTTCAGGCGGCCGGTGTAGCCGCGCGCGATACGGATCGCCGTCGTCGTCGCGTCGGAGCCGGTCTTCACCAGCACGACTTTCTCGGCGCAGGGAATCAGCCGAATCAACGCCTGGGCCAGCTCGTTCTGCACGGGCTGCACCAGGTTCATGCAGAAACCTTTTTCCATCTGCGCGATGACCGCGTCGTCGATTTCTTTTTCGCGGTGACCGAGAATGATCGGGCCGTAGGCGGCGAGCATGTCGACGTAGCGGTTGCCGTCGACATCCCAAACGTGGCCGCCCGCGGCGCGCTCGAGAAAAATCGGATACTCGCCCGGCACGAAATTATACGGCCGGCGAATGCCCAACATGCCGCCGGGAATCACCCGCCGCGCTTCGGCGTAAAGCTGTTCGCTGCGCGTCAGATTCAGTTTGTTCAACCATCGCCCCCGAAAATAATCATCACGCCGGCGTACGCAATTTCAACGCGCCGGGACAAATCGTGAACACGGTGGGCAGCTTGCCCGGCTGTTCGCCGTCGACGTCGAGCAGCACCGTTTCGTTCGACGTCGCCGTCACCTTGCGCGCGCGATAGTGTTCGACTTTCGGGTGCGCGAGGTGCTGCGCCTTGTAAATCTTCGACATGTTCCCCAGCGTCTCGTGCAGCTTGAAATCGCCCATCACGATCACCTCGAAGATGCCGTCGGACAAATCGGCCATCGGCGCGACGTGCATCCCGCCGCCGAAAAACTGCCCGTTGGCCACGGCCACGCTGAAGATCTTGCGCTCGCCCAGGTCGTGCGCGTCGTCCAGCACAATGCGCACGGTTTGGTTTTTATACATCAGCATCGCCGTAATGCTGGCCCAAGCAAAACTGATGAACCCGCCGAGGGCTTTCGACGAGTTGTTCACACGCGAGTCGATGTCGCCGCCGATCCCGAACGACGCGATGTTGAGGAAATAGCGAATCACGGTTTGCCCTTCCGGATTAGTCATCTCCATGCGGCCCACGTCGATCGTCTTGGTCTGACCGCCCGAGAGCAGTTTGACCGCGTCGGCGAATTCTTTCGGAATGCCGGCGGTTTTGCGGAAGTCGCCGCCGGTGCCCATGCAGATGATCGCCAGTTCGAGCTGCGGATTCACCGGCGCGCCGTCGGGTCTCATCAGTCCATTGACGATCTCGTTGCCGGTGCCGTCGCCGCCGACCGACACCAGCAACTCCGCGCCCGACTCCGCCGCTTGCCGCGCGAGTTCGGTCGCGTGCCCCATGCGCTTGGTGAACAGCACCTCAAAATCGCCGACGTGCGCCTTCGCCGCGGCCGCGATGTCGGGCCAGACCCGCGCGGTCGAACCGTTGGCGCTGTTGGGATTAACCACAAAAACCGTTTTCGCCATCGCCCCTCCCCTAGAACAGCAAGGCGGTGAGAAAATAGTTGGACACCATGACCGTCACCGACGCGATGACCACGCTCTGCGTCGTCGCGCGCCCCACGCCCTCGGCGCCCTGTGTCGCGTAGAAGCCCTGGTAGCAGCCGATGATCGCCATGATCAGTCCAAACACCGCGGCCTTGATAATGCCGTTATAGTAGTCGTCGAAATCCACGTAATAGATGACCCGTTCGATAAACTCGTTGCTGGGTACGCCCAGCAGTTTGGTCGTCACCACCCAACTGCCCACCGTGCCCACGAAATCGAACACCGTGGCCAGCGCGGGCATCATGATGACCGACGCGACCACGCGCGGGACAATGAGGTACTGCACCGGATTGACCGCCATCGATTCGAGCGCGTCGATCTGTTCGGTCACGCGCATCGTGCCGATTTCCGCCGCCATGCTCGAACCGACGCGCCCGATCACCATCAGGGCCGCCAGCACCGGACCGAGCTCGCGTGTCAGCGCCAGCACGACCAGCGGCCCGACCATCGAATTGGCTTCAAACATCTTGAGGGCGTACGAGCTCTGCAGCGAAAAAACGGCGCCGGTGAAAATCGCGGTCAAGATGATGATGAACGACGATTGCACGCCGACGACGTCGAACTGGCGCAGCAGCAGGCGGAAGCGGTACGGCGGACGCGTCATCCACCACAACGTGCGGCCGAGCGTGGTCATGACGCGGCCGACTTCCTCCACGAAAAGAAGCAGCGCCGCGCCGATGCGCTCAAAGGGGCTGAGCAACGCCCCGCCGGCCTCCGCGAATGTAGACACGGCTCACCCGCTGGTTGATGTGGCAAAAAACTTCGTAAGAAATCGTGCCGCAAATGTCGGCTACTTCCTCGACGGTGATGCACTGTTCGCCCTGGCGGCCGATGAACACGGTTTCGTCGCCGATCGCGGCGCCGGGAATGTCGGTCACGTCCACCATCGTCATATCCATGCACACCGCCCCGACGATCGGCGCGCGCTGCCCGCGCACCAACACGCAGCCGTGATTGCTGAGGCGGCGATTGAGCCCGTCGGCGTAGCCCACCGGCAGCGTCGCGATCACGCTTTCGCGCGGCGTGACAAACGCGCCGCCGTAACTGATCGGCGTGCCCGGCGGCACGCGCTTCAGATGAAAAATCTCCGTGGTCAGGCTGAAGACCGGTTGCAGATCCAGAATGTTTTCAAAACCCGCGCCCGGATTCGCCCCGTACAGCGCGATGCCCGGCCGCACGAAATTGAACGGCGGTTTGGGCGCGCCGAGGATCGCGGCGGAGTTCGCCATGTGTTTCATCGGCGGGTTGATGCCCAGCGCTTCCAGCTCTTCGAGCAGCCGGAGAAAGCGCGTGAGCTGCGCCCAATAGGTCGGCCCGAGGTCGGGACTCACCGTGGCGAAGTGGCTGACGATGCCTTCCAACACCAGCGCGTCCTGGGCGACGAGTTGCCGGATCGCTTCCTTCGCCTCCGCGACCGGAATGCCGATGCGGGTCATGCCGGTGTCCACCTTGACGTGGACCTGGAAGCGCAAGCCGCATTCGCGCGCTTCATGCGCGAGCTCCAAACCGTTCTCCAGGCTGATCACCACCGGCGTTAGGTTGTAGCGGTGAGCCTTGACGATTTCGCCGTGGTAGATGCCGCCCAGAATAAGAATCGGTTTGGTGATGCCGCCTTCGCGCAGCGCCATGCCCTCTTCCGCGAAGGCCACGCCGAAGCAATCCGCGCCCAGCCGTTCAAGGTTCGCGGCGACCGGTACGCCGCCGTGACCGTAGGCGTCGGCTTTCACCACGGCCATGATGCCGATGTCCGCGCCGACGCGTTTGCGAATCACGCGGTAGTTGTGCTCGAGCGCGTCGAGATCGATCCACGCAAATGTCGGACGATGGGTGTACATGGCGCGATTTATAACCTATTTGGCCTCGGTTGTAACCCGGCCCGGCTCAACCGCCGCGGCGCGCAATGGTCTCGCTCAACTGCCGGTGCTCTTCACGACCCAAGATCGACAAGTCGCCGCGCCCCGCCGGCGGAAAGCGATTCGCGGTTTGTTCCACCCGAGCGCGCATCTCATGCAAGCGCAACGGCGGCAGCGCGCCGGACGA
>PMZC01000307.1 GCA_003170555.1 Deltaproteobacteria bacterium | reverse complement strand
TCACTCAGCTCTCCTCGTTCCACCGGTCATCGGGAACACTTATGGTAACAAGATAGCCATTACCACTCAAGATGAACAAACCACGCCGCAGAATCGCCCGGCGGCTCGATTTTTCGACCGACGCGCAGACCGGCCGCGAGCAGGATTTCGCCGTCGCGAACCAGCAGCGGCCAAACGGCGCGCAACGGGCGCGGGATCTTGCGGTTGACGAACAGATCCTGACATTTGACCGTGCCTCGCATCCCACGGGGCTGGAACCGCGCCCCCGGCCACGGCGGCGTCCAACGGGCGTCCCGCAAGTCATCAAACGCGACGCGCTGGGCTTTTTCCGGCGTGTTCGATTCAACCGGCCCCACCACCAGATGCAACCGCCCTGCGGCGAAGAAACGATCTACCGCCCCTTCGGCCGTAAACGGTTCCCAATTTGTTTCGACAGCCGGAAGGTCGCCCCAGTTCAATTGATTTCCGGTGCGATGGACCACCAACCGCCCCGGCAAGCGATAATCCGCCAACGTTTTGTCCGGCGAGACGAGCAAATGATCGAGGTCATCAATGACGCGTCGCGGGGGAATGACGCCACGCTCGGCCAGCCAGCGGCGCAGCACCAGCGCCCGGCGTCCCGGAGGCAGCGCGGCCAACGGCGCGACCAGCAGCGCATCGCCCGATCGCGTCGCCGACATGGCCTCCGCGGCGAGTTCGTCGAGGACGTCCGTTTCCTGCGCCGCCAAATCCGCCAGACGACCGAGCGCAGCGAATACCGCGTCGCCGGCGCTCTCCGCGAGAACGGGCAAAACCTTTTCCCGCAATCGCGTGCGCAAATAACGGCGATTTACGTTCGACGGGTCTTCGCACCACGTCAGTCCGTTCTCGCGTGCGTATTCTCTGAGCGTTTCGCGCCTCAGCTTCAACCACGGCCGCAAAAATACGCCGCGCCGCTCCCGAATGGCGGCCAACCCGGTCGGACCCGTCCCGCGGATGATGCGTTGCAGCACAGTCTCGGCCTGGTCATCCAGCGTGTGGGCGGTGAGCACGAGATCGAGGCCCTGCTCGCGCGCCGTTTCTTCCAAGGCCCGATATCTGGCTTCACGCGCGGCGTCGTGGACGTTGCCGACAAACGACGAGGGGTCCAGGTCGACGCGATGAAAGGCCAGACCCAGTTCGTCGCAAAGCCGCCGGCAAAACAGCGCGTCGTTTTCCGCCGACGGCCGCAGGCCATGAAAGACATGAATCGCCGTCACCGTGAAACCGCGCTTTTTCGCCAAGGTCGCGGCGGCGTGCAGCAGCGCGACGCTGTCGCCGCCTCCCGACAACGCGATGCCGATCCGGCGCACCGGGCCGTGGCGACGCAACGCGGCGTCTAATGTGCGGACCGGCGTCATCATTCTTTATCGGTCAGCACGACGTTGACCTGGTCCGAATTTTCGGTGGGCAAGATGGAGAGGTAGATGCTTTTCGAGCCCTGACGAAAAACGAAGAGCTGTTCGGCCCCATGAACTTCGGCGTCCTGCCGCCAGCCGAGCTGATGCAAAGCGTCCAAATAAAAGTTGACGATATCTTCGCGCGCGGCGGTCGTCGACAATCGCACTTGAAACGAGCCGTCCGGCGCGAAGGTGCGTTCCAAAACTTTGGCGTTGGGGTACAGCGGGATATCCGGCGCCTTGTTCGAGCTGCTCACGTCCCGCATGGTCGGTTTGCCGGATTTTCCGCAACCGAAGCACAACAACAGCGCAACGACGAGCGCGGCAAAAAACAACCGAAGCGGTCGACGAACCATTGATCGAATCCTTTTAGAAGTACAACTGCAAACCGACTTGCCCGGACCAATAATCGAAGCGCTTTTCATCGGTGAACTTGTCGTGGGTGGGCATGAACGTCCACCGCGCCTCGGTGCGGATCGCGATGACCTTGTTCAGCAGCACGTCGAAACCGATCAGCGTCGGATACTGCAAAAGATATTCCCCGTAACTGTCCGACACCCGCTCGCTGTTCAACTTGCCGCTGCGTTCCAGCGAGTTGTACGCCCCGTAGACGCCGCCGCCCAGGTATGGATTGAAGGTCCAGTAGCGGCCGATCTCGGCTCGCAAGAGCGCGCCAAAGGTGTACCCGCGCCAAAAACTGATGCCGCGGCTGTCCAGGCGCGACCACTGGTTTTTCCACTCGATCTTCGTGGGCCGTCCCTCGCCATACAGATAACCGAATGCCCCGGCCAGTGAAAACGGCTTCCAGAGGTAGTACTTCGCTTCGATTTCGAATTGGGCGGGAATATTGAATTCGTTCTTCATCTCCGGGTCGGTGAAAATTGCCGGGCCGGCGGTGAAGCCGAGCGACAGCCAACAACGGTCGGTGGTCCGCGCCCCAGCCAAAGCTGGAAACAGCAGGATCAGAAAAAAAATAAGAAGGATCGCGCGGCGCATTGGTTCTCCGTGGCTTGGCTTTTGCTTAGTGTAGCCGAATAGGCTTTGGTTGCAACAGTTGACGCCGCGGACACGCGCGGAAGATAGCGGCGCGCCGCCCGCGGTCGCCCGACTTGTCGCGGCAGCCGCAACAGCATACATTCATTCGGGTCGAAGGCAGGAGGTGCGACGTGCGAAAGTCCCCCTGGAAAATCTGGCTGTTGACGGCGTTCTTGGTCTTGACCGGCGTGCTGCTGATTTGCACCTGCACGCGCTCCAAGGGCAGTTCCGGCCAGCCTTTTTACAACCAAGGCGACGGCGCCGACGACCAATGCCCGATCTCAGACAAGAATGTCCAGGATCAGGTCTACGTCGCCGATTGTTTCGATCCGTTCAATCAAGGCAACGTCATCACGGTTGACCGCGTTCGCGGAACCGCGGCCCACGTGGTCAACGGCGAGCGATTCGTCATCACCGGCTCGTTTCAGCTCACGCAAATCTCCAAAGGTAAGATCGAACCGATCGTCAATTGTCCGGCCGGGTCCGATTACGGCAAGTGCTCCTACCCCTTCGACAAAAAGAGCGGAAAGTTTGAAGTGCGGGTCGCCGTTGCGGACTGCGACGTACTCGACAAGCCCGACCAGATCACCTTGAACTTGTGGGATAACGCGTCCAACGCCGGCGCGCCGGTGTGCGTGATTTACTTTGGTAATGAGATCCCCGATGACGACGCGGTCGATGACGACGCCGTCGATGATGACACCGTCGACGATGACGCAGTTGACGACGACACCTGCCCGGTCGCGAACGATGGCCTTCAGGATCAGCCATTCTCGGCCGACTGCTTCGATCCCTTCAACCAGGGCAATGTGATCAGCGTGACCAAGGTGCGCGGCACGGGTCCGACGCTGACGGCAAACGCGCGGTTTGAAATCTTCGGCGACTTTCAACTCACCCAAATCAACCAGGGTAAGTTCGAACCGGTGATCTCGTGCCCCGCCGGTTCCGCCTACGCGAAATGTTCCAATCAATTCAAATCCAAGACCGGTTCGTTCGATTTGCGCGTGGCGGTTACGGACTGCGATGTGCTCAACGATCCCCATGTGATTTATGATCAACCTGTGGAATTCCGTGACCAACACCGGCGCGACCGTGTGTGAAATTCACCTGGGTTCAGGGACCGACGATGACGCGGTCGACGACGATCTGGCCGACGACGATACGACCCGGTCCATGTCGCGCTGATGAGCATCGCGCGCCAGCCACGATCCGCGATCCTGCGTCGATGGATACCGGCCGTTTTTCTTTCCGTGTTTCTGGTGCTGGGCCTCTTGGAATTGGGACTTCGCTTTACGAGCGCCGCATTCATCGACGAAGCTCTGCCCACCTTTTCCCGCGTCTCCGGCATTCGCTTGCTCTGTGTCGGCGACAGTTACGTCTACGGCATCGGCGCCAAATCGCAGTTCAGCTATCCCGCGCAACTCCAATCGCTGCTTGACCGGCGCTTCGGCCGCGGCGTTTGCGTGGTCGACAACTTCGGCCGGCCCGGCCAAAACAGTTCCGAGGCGGTGGTTCGCCTGAACGCCCTTTTTTCGCGCGGATACCGCGCCGATTTCGCGCTCATCACGATCGGCGCCAACAACGCCTGGAACTGGCGACTCGCAACGCCTTTTCTTCCCGGCGATGATGCGTTGGCGAAACTCCAGGCGGCTTTCAGCAGATCGCGAGTGTATCGTCTTTTCGCCGTGGCGCTGACCGGTGGTCCCCGAGCGGCGGCTAAATTCTGGATCGCCAATGATGCGCGTGATGTATCGCGGGAATGGGACCGGCGCTTTGTCAACTCACATCGAGCGTGGTTGTCCCGATGGCTAAAGTCGGATTTGACCGCGTTGGGACGTTTGTGCGTTCAATACGGCGCGCAGCCGATTTTGGCCGCCTACCACGATTCCGCCGAATATTTGACGCAAGCCAACGACCAAACAGCGGCCGAGAACACCTGGCCGAACATTGACTTCCGTTGTTTCGGGCGGCCCGATTGCGAGAACAACGCCGATCTCCTTTCGTCGGACGGTTGGCATCCCAATGAAAAAGGGTATGCCTTGATCGCGCGCGTTGTCGGCGAGGCGATGATCCCGCTCATCGAGAAGAAACGGTCGTCGACCTCTCCCTGAGCCGGCCGTAAGTTGACGAATCCCCCGCCCGTCTAGTAGTCTGCACGCGCTCGATGAGAAGCTGAAGAACAACAAGGAATACCGAAAGTGGCGCGCGCCGAAGTCGTCCAAATTCACCCGCAAAACCCGCAGGCCCGCCTGATCGCCAAGGCCGCGGAAATCCTCGAGCAAGGCGGCATCATCGCCCACCCGACGGATACGACTTACGCCCTGGGCGTGCACCTGCTCAATAAACAAGGGGTGGAAAAGCTCTATCGTATTAAAGGCAAGGAACTCACCCGGCCGCTGTCGCTTTTGTGCGCCGACCTTTCCAACATCGCCGCCTTCGCGAAGGTGGATGATCTGGCGTACCGGACGATGAAGCGTTTGCTGCCGGGCCCCTACACGTTCATCTTGCCCGCGACGAAGAACGCGCCGCGCATCACGCAGACCCCGCGCAAAGAAGTCGGCCTGCGTTGCCCGGACGACAATATCGTACGCGCCCTGATCGAAAAGATCGGCGCCCCGCTGGTCAGCACCTCGTGTAAACCGTTCGGCGGGCAACTGCTGGCCTCGCCCGACGAGATTCAAGAGTTTTTCGGACACCAGATCGATCTGATTATCGACGTCGGCGTCATCTATCCGGAACCCAGCACCATCGTATCTTTCATGTCCGGCGCCGCGGAAGTCATTCGCGTGGGCAAAGGACCGATCGACCAGGTCGTCTAATCCGTTTTCACTTCACTCTTTGTCCATGATCGCGCAGGTTTCGACGTGAAAGGTTTGCGGGAACATGTCGAACGGCGTGACCGAAACGAGCCGATAGCTCTGCCTGGTCAGCGAGGCGAGATCGGCCGCGAGCGTCGTCGGTTCGCACGAGACATAGACGATGCGCTGCGGCGCCGCCTCGCTCAGCAGGTTGCAGCCGGTTTCGCCGAGACCTTCCCGCGGCGGATCGAGCAGCGCCCGGTCGAAGCGGATCTGGCGGCCGGTTAGATCGCGCAAGGCGTCCACTACATCTTTTCCCAGATGAGCGATGTTGCTCAGCCCCGCTTTTTTGGCGTTGTCTTTGGCGAACCGGGTGGCGCGCGGCCACTCGACGGCGGTGACGCTCCTCGCGCGCGTCGCCAACGGCAGCGTGAAATTACCGATGCCGCTGAATAGTTCCAGCACCGAATCGGTCGGTCTAACCGCCATGGCTTGCACGGCGTGGGCCACCAGCAGGTCGTTCGCGTCCGCGTTGACCTGGGTGAAGCAGTCGGGTGCATACTGCAAATCGAAACCGGCGGCTTGGACCCGGCAAAGCGGCTGCGTTTCACCGTGCGCGCCCTTTTCGTCCACCGTAAACCAACCCGCGATTCTCGGCGCGTCTTCGCCGGCGGCGCCCGCCTGAAGCAGTACGCGACCACTGCCCAAGTCGCAAACGCCGAGCAAGGTGGCGACCGGCGATCGGGAGGCGAGCATCTCAGGCGCAAATCGCGCCGCGCCGAGCAAACCGCGTTCGAGTTCGGTGTGCATCTGAAAGCATTGTCGGATCGGCACGACCCGGTGGGACCGCCAGGCCCTGAGTCCCGGCGTCAGTTCCGGCGTGAGAAACAACTTCGAGCGCAGGCGGTACCGCAATTCGCTCGGTGACGCGACCACCGGGCCGGCTAGCTCGCGGTCGAAGCCGTGACGCGCCAGGATGTACCGCACGATCTCGCGTTTCGCGTCGAGCTGCGCCGCGTAGCTCAGGTGCATCACCTGGCAACCGCCGCACTCGTCGTAGTGCGGGCAAATCGGCTCGACGCGCAGCCGCGAAGCCTCGATGACTTCCACCAACTCCGCTTCGACGTAGCGCTTGCGTGCGCCGGTGACGCAGGCCGTGATCACGTCGCCGGGCGCGGTGCGCGCGACAAAAAAAGAAAGCTTCTCGCTGCCGGCCGCGCGACTGCTTCCCTTGCCTTTGCCGTTCGGCGCAATGGCCTCCATCGAAAGTTCGACGATGTCCCCGGCTCGCGGCAATTCGTGCAACGTCCCGCCCTACTTGAACGACCGGGGAATTGTAGGCGTCCGATCGTACTGCATCAACACACTTGTTCTGCCGACGGCGCAAAGGTAGGCTGGCGATCATGCACCATCCCATCGCGAGGCTCGCGCTGCTTTGCGTACTGGCCGTGCTGTTGGCCGGTTGCTTCGACGTGGAAACCGAAGTCGTGATTTTGCCCGACGGCTCCGGTTTCGTCACCGTATGGACGCGCCTGTCGACGCGCGTCGTCGCCATCGCTTCGGCCCTCGCCAACTCCTCGCCCGAGGCCGACAAAAAGGAGCTGCTGCAGAACCTCGACCGTTTGTTCGCGGATCAGCCGGGCGTGCAGCTCGTCGAGCGCGGCTTTCTCACCGAGGGCGATGACCAGGTGCTGCGCTACCGTTATATGTTTGAAAACGCCAAGGCGCTGAACGAGTTTTGGGCGCGGCCGGAAAACGCCAAGCTGGCGTTCGCGATCTACCAGGCGAAGATCGATTGGACGCGCACCGGCCAGGATTGCGACGCGCGCTATACCGCCAATCTCGAATTCGCGCCGCGCGCGGAAACGGAAATCTACGATCTGCGCGGCACGGTGTTCGCCGACCAGCCGCCCGCCGTGCAACGTTTGCTCATCGACGAATTCTATCGCGGCCATTTTCGCGCGCGCCTGGCCTTGCCCGGCGAGAATCATGGCACGGACCCGTCGATGATCGACACGGCGGGTTTTCCGATGTGGGAAACGACGGTGATCGATCTGTATCGACGCGGCTGGAAAATCCAATCGTCGTCGCATTTCACCTGCCCCGCGGGACAAGCGCGCCCGCTGCAACCGGGCGAAACCTATCCGGCGCCCAGCTTATCGATGACCGTCGGGCCGCACGCCACGCTGGCCGAGGTGCTGCGCACGTTCGCCGATCTGGGCGACCTGGTCCACCTGGAAATCGACGTGCAGGTGCATCGGCGCTCCGAGATCAAGATCACCTATCGTATCGACCCGCGCGTGTCCGAGCCGGTGCGCAATTTGCTGTTGCTGCCTTTCGTCACGATGCCGACTCTGGCGCATGATTGGGATGTCTCCTCGCAACAAGAGGAGAGCGGGTTCTACGTTTTCCAGATCAAGACCAAGCGGCCGATGCGCTTCGATGAAACCGACAGCCCGTTTTTGTTTGCGGGCTTGGACCACGATCGTTACGTCTTCCGGATGCGCTTGCCTCAGTTGTCATTCGCGGGCGCCCGACCGCCGGAAACCGCCGGCCGCGTGCAACTCAAGGCGCACGTCAAGATGCCCGGCCCGATCCGCACGTCGAACGCGACCATTGTGCATGACGATACGGCGGATTGGACGCTCACCTCGCGCGATCTGCTGCAGCCGGTGACGCTCGAAGCGATCTGCGATGACTAGCTAATGGCCTGACCCGCTCGGCGCCATCGACACCGGCGGCGCGGGCGCATAAAGATCCGGCGTGCCGGCCGGCGTCGGGCTGGGCGCCGCCACCGAGGGCGTCGGCGACGCAGTCGGCGCGGGAGCGCTCGGCTGCGAGCAGCCGGCGACGACCGCGATCGACAAGACGAACAACAGCAGAAGCCACGCCGATTTTTTCATGTCTTCTCTCCTTCTTCCTTTTCTTCCAACAGGCCGGCGCGAAACGCCTTGAGATACGCCTTGCAGTATTCATCGCGTCCGGCCAGCGCCTCGGCCGCCAACAGACCCCGCCGCAGCGTGCGATCGGTCGGATCGAGAATCGCCGCATCGACGCCCGCGAAGATGCAACCGACGAGAAATGTTTGATTGATGAGCGCGCGTACCGGCAATCCATAGCTGACGTTGGACAGACCGACGATCGTATGCGCCTGCGGAACACGCTGCTTCAACAAACGCAGCGTTTCGAGCGTGCGATTCGGCGCCTGATTGTCGTTGCCAACCGGCAGCACCAGCGGATCGAAAAAGATCGCGCTCGGTTTCGCGCCCAGCGCCGCCGCGCGCTCCAGAATTCGTTCCGCGCATTGAACACGCTGCTCGGGTTGATCGGCGATCGTGTGACCGTCCATACACAGGGCGATGAACGGCGCCTGGCGCCCGGCGGCCACCGGCAGCATGTCCGCCAGACTTTCCTCCGACGCGTTGATTGAGTTCAACAACCACGGCCGCGCGCCGCCGAGATGGGCCGCGCCGGCGGCGATCACCCGCGCGTCGGGGCTGTCGAGGCTGAGCGGCCGGTCGGTCGCCTCGAGCGCGAGATCGATCAACCATTTCATGTCGTCGATCGACTGGTCCACGCTCGCCACGCCGCGCCCGGCGTTGAGGTCGATGTAGTCGCAACCGGCTTCGGCTTGCTGCATGAGCAGACGGCGAATCGCCTCGGCGTCGCGATCGGCCAGCGCTCGCGCGACCGACTTGCGCGTGGCGTTGATCTTCTCGGCGATGATGATCATCGGCAATCGACTCCAAGGAAAATGTGGACTTCGGCAAGATAGCGTTACCGCCCGGCAGCGTCAAATCAGCGGTTTGCGCGCCGGACGCCGTTTCGACTATCGTAACGGCATGAGCGCGATCAAACTGCCGGTTCCGCCCATCGGGGTAAAAATTTTCGCGGCAAAGCCCGCTTGGGCGAACGCGGTGCGACTGTTCGACGGCATCAGCTTCTGCCACGCCGTCGCGACCGCCACCGCCGGCGCGGAAGTTTGGGTCGAGGCGAACTCGATCAAGACCTGCCGTTGGTCGCCGGTGATTCTCGGTTTCAAATCCGCGGAATCCAAATTCGATCACTCGCTCAAGCCGCGGCTGGCTGCGGGCACGGTCGGCGTCTACCTGGCCGGCCTGGATCGTTTTCGCCCCGATCTCACGCCGGATATCGTCATTGCTCGGGCCGAACCCGAGACCCTGCGCGCGATGATCGAAACGTTGGGTTGGGATCATGCCGCGTGGGAAGCGGTCGAAGAGCAGCGTCTCAGCCGCAGCGCGTTGCGGCGTCTGCGCGACCAAAAGCCGACGTGGCGCTCGCGCCTGCAAGCCCCGGTGAGCAAGTCGCTGGCCGCGATGCGCGGGGCGCCCGGCTGGACCAAGCTGACCACCAAGGTATTCAAAAACCGCACGGTGACCAAAGTCTTCGACCGAGTGATCGACCGCACGATGGCGGACATGTCGATTTGCCGCAACTCGGTGGCGATTCCGCTGCTCACCGGCAAAGTCAACATCTCGTACTATTGCACCGGGGGTATCACCTGGGGCGCCAACAGTCCGCGCACGATGACCTCAGGTTGGCCTTGGGAGTTGTGGCGGCAGTTGCAGCAGAAACTAGGTCGGCCGGTTCGGTAGCAGCAGCGAGCTTTCCCCAATACGAATTTTCAACGGATCGAGCGCCTCGACTTCTTCGCCGAGCGCCGCCGCGAGCAACGCGCCCAGGTTGTCCGCTTTCACTCCGCCGGCGATTTTGATGCCGCCGCGAAATGCGTCGCGCATGATCCGCAGCGCCGCTTCGTTTGCGCCGCCGCGGCCGAAGCCGGTGCTGGTTTTGACGAAGTCCGCGCCGACATGGGCGCAAATCGCGCACGCATCGCGAATTTGTTGCTCGTTCAATTCGCACACTTCGAGAATCGCCTTGATCAATGCCTGACCCTGATGCGCGACGGCGGTCACCGCGGATAGATCAGCCTCCACCACGTCGAGACTACCGGCCTGCAGCGCGCGCCAGCAAAGCACCACGTCGATTTCACCCGCGCCGTTGCGCAGCGCTTCTTTCGCCTCCGCGATCTTCAGTTGCGTCGAAACCACATCGCCCAGCGGAAAGCCCACGGTCGCGACGACGCGAACTTCCGCCGGCGTCGCCCGCCGAACCCGAGCCGTCTCCTCCGCGCGTACGCAAACCGCATAGGGCAATGGCCGCATTCGCTCGGTGCGCGCGAGAAACTCGGCGAGGTCGCTCTCGTACACGGCGAACGGGTCGACGCTCGCCTCGCGATAACACTCCGGTCGCAGCAGAAAAGAATGGTCGCAGATTACGGCGACATCCTGCGGTCGCAGATCGCGGACAACGATCATCGTGCGACGAGTCCGGGTGGAGTGATGTTCAAGTAGGTTCCGCCGTGCCGCCATTCCGCGTTTACGGCGTAGGTGACGGGGTCGTAACGCACCA
This sequence comes from Deltaproteobacteria bacterium, assembly GCA_003170555.1. GTDB lineage: Bacteria > Lernaellota > Lernaellaia > Lernaellales > Lernaellaceae > FEN-1099. The sequence goes on along the minus strand of PMZC01000307.1, from coordinate 18,397 downwards.
TGACGAGGTCGGCGTCGCTGTCGATCTCCGGCAGCGGCCCGCTATTCGATTTGAAGTGCACGCCCTGTCCGCTTCTCGATGCCGCCCACACCATAACGTCCGCGTCGGTCGACACGGCCAGCACAGCGTTTGCACCGTCGTTTTGTTCAGCGAACAACGTCGGCAGCGCTTCGCCGGCCGGCGCCGGCATAAACAGCGAAATGAAAACCGGGTTCTCGGCCGTCAGCGTCGCGTGCAACACGCTGTGCGTGTCCGCCTGGCCGTAATAGAACCCGTGCTCCGCATCTTGCAGCGACAGCGCCGGCGTTGTCGGCAACGCGTCAACAAACAACGCCATCTGCGCGTTAGCGCGTTCGATTGTCACGCCGCCCGGAACGGAAGCGATGACACCGCCCGTCGATCCGCCCGCGTTGGTGTGGCCCAGCCAATCGTACTCATGCGCGCCGCCTTGCACCCAATCGACGACCACGAAATAGCGATTCTCGACCAAGCCGGCCAGCCGTCGCATATGGGAGCCGGCCCACGTCGCTTCCGCCACGGACCACGCGACCGTGTCGTCGCGCTGCGATTCGGTCAGATCGGCGTCAACGTCAGAGAGAAACCCGTTGATGCCGCGCCATGGGCCCTTCCCGTCGACGAGAATGAGGCTGTGGTTCTCCGGCCCGGCCGTGCGGCGGCGCTCGTCATAGGTGATATAGCCCGAATCGATCATGAAGAACTCGCCGTACGCCATCATCATGAACGAAGTATTGTCCGGCTGTTCGTGGCCCATGCCGTGCGTCCGCGCCGCGCCGTGCTCGGCGTTGAGCAACAGATAGAGCCCGTCTTCGTCCGCGCTCGAACGCATCACCGCCTGCCCGGCCTCTTCATTCACGTAAAACAAATCGTCGTTGGTCGGCGCCACGGCGTCGGGAAGATCGGGCAGCAGCAGAAGCTGTTCCCAAGACAAGTCACCCGCGAACTGCGCGCATTGGCTGCCGTTGTCATACGCCCAGCGGAAGCGCCCGTCGCCGGTCAGCGCGGACGCCACGCCCATCGACAGGCAATGAAACGACGAATCATCCAACAGCGCGCCGTGACCGTCGGGCAAACGAAGATGCAGCCACCAATCGAGAACGTCAGTCAGGCGCGGATCGGCGTCCGGATCGTCGACCTCGATCACTTCTTCGCGGCAGCCCGGCAGGCGGTTGTTGCAGGAGACTTTGTACGGAAACGCGCGTCCTCGCGCGAACCGATGGTAGGCGACGAAGAACGGCAAGAAGCACTGCGAACTGTACGACAAATAGTCAGGACCTTCCGCGCAACAGCCCATGCTGGAGCAATCTTGCTCTTCGAATTGCCAATGTACGGCTTCGGTCAAACCGAAGTTGACGAGCCGCGCGGCCTCGGACCAGTCGTTGAGCGTCATCGCGGCGTACGCGAGCGACGAATCGAATCGCACGTTGTGATTGTTGCGCGTGGCCATCAGCCAGATTGGAAACCGGTTCGCGTAGAAATTGAAAAAACTATCTGCCAGCGAGCGCAGCACCGTCGCCGCGGCGTCCGCCTCGCCCGGCCCGAAGCCGTTGGTGACCACGAGAATCTCATACGTCTGACATAAGAAGATCAGCGCCTGGCTCAGTTGAATATCGCCCTTGTCCACCGTCTCGTAGGTCCAGGCCTCGAAGTTGGGATCGGTGTTTCGCAGAATGACAGAAGCCTTGGCCGCGTCCGCCGGATCGCCGGCATTCCAAAAACGCACCGCCGCCGCGCGCGCGATCATGGCGTTGTACTGCGCGACCGCGGGGTCGTAGTCGAAACCCTGCGGCGTTTGCGGCGCCGTGTCGGCCAACGCCACGGCCTGCTGGTAGAACTGTACATAGGGCGGCGCGCCCGCCTGTACGTTGGCGCGCACTTCGTCCCAACGCGCCTGGTCGGCGATCAGACGCGGGAACGGCGGCAAATCGTACGGATGCCAGGCGCGCGCACTCGATGGATCGTTGGGGTCGGTGCCGTCCCGAATTTCTTCCGCGTCCGGTACGCCGTCCTGATCGGAGTCCAACCTCGCGTTAATGGGATGGGTGATAATTGAGGTCGGTTCCGCCGTCGCTTGGGCGCCGTCGCCAATCTCCGGGGAAGCGACTTTTAAGGACGATACGTCCGGCGACCGGCCCTCGCACGCCGCGAGACAAATGATCGCGGCTGACAGCAGAACGAGCACCGGCGATAGTCTGGTCAATGTTTCCCCAAACGGTCGGCTGATTTGCGCCAGCCGCATCTTAGGACCAATCTAACCAGGACGAAAGATCGAGGCGGACTTGGCCCTGAGCGGTCCATCCGCTATGATTCGTTCCGGACGACGCACGAGGAAAAATCACGTGCAGAGAAACGTGCTCGGTTTGCTCCTGCTGCTGACGTTGGCGGCGCTGGCCGTGGTGTTGATGGGTTCCGACGCCCTCGTCGGCAAGCTGCTGGTGCAGAAAAACGGCCGGATCGCGCGCGACATGAATTACGACCAGCGAATCGACTACTGGGAAACCTGGTCGCACGGCGTGCTGCTGATGATCGAACAAGACACCAATGGCGACGGGCGGGTCGATACGATCACCCGTTTCCGCAACAACAAGCCGTACGAGGTGGACGCCGACACCAACTACGACGGCCGGTTTGACTACCGCGAAACGTGGGGCCCGCACGGCCAACACCGCGTTGAAATCGAGAAGAACGGCAAGTGGGAAACGGCGCCCGTGCGTTGAGCGCCGTCGCGGCGAATCGTTTCCCTGGTTGACTAGCGGGGCGATTCGGATTAGCCATTCCGCATAAAATGACGGCGATGTTTTTACTCGCCGGACTAACTCGGAGTCGTTTAGATGATGCCACCACTCGGCAATGTCTCGCTGTTCGGCGCGTTTCAATTGTGCTTGTCGGAAGGGTTGCTGAGCTTCTTTACCCCGTGCGTGTTGCCGCTGATTCCAGTCTACTTGAGTTTCTTATCCGGGCTCAGCTTCGACCAACTCATGCAAACGACCAGCGCGGCGACGCGCCTGAAAAAAGTTTTCGGCAACACTTTGCTGTTTGTGTTCGGATTCTCCGCCGTGTTCGTGACGCTGGGTCTGGTCGCCACCGGCCTCGGTGCGTTCTTCAACAAATACCGTGGGCCCATCGGCTTCGGCGCGGCGCTGATTATTCTGATTCTCGCCCTGCACTTCATGGGCGCGTTTCAAATTCGCTTTCTCAACTACGAAAAACGGTTTGATGTCGGCGCCCAGAAAAAGATGGGGCCGCTGTCCTCGTTTCTCTTCGGGCTGGCGTTCGCCTTCGGTTGGACGCCTTGCATCGGGCCGATCCTCGCTTCCGTGCTGTTGATCGCGGCCAATCAACCCGGCTACGGCGGCTTCCTGCTGGCGACCTACGCCGCCGGCCTCGCGATTCCTTTTTTGCTGACCGCCCTTTTCTTCAACACGTTCATGGGCCTGTTCAATCGCATCAAGCGCCATATGGTCACGGTGGAGTTGATCATCGGCGCGCTGCTCGTGGTCGCCGCGGCCTACCTCATGTTCAACCCGTTACCCGTTCCGCTCTGGAAGCCGTTGCTGGGAACGACGGCGGCGATGGCGGTGGTCATCGTGCTTAAACTCGCGGCGAAAGTGCCGGTGCGCTGGCCGGCATTGATCGTCGCGCTGGGTCTGCTGGCGAGCGGCGGATTCGTGCTCGCCCAGGAAACGGGCGGCGGCGCGGATATCACGCAATTCGGCTGGACCGACGCCACCGGCCGACCGGCCGATCTGTCGAAGTACGACGGCAAGGTCCTGTTGGTGCAATTCTTCGCGTCATGGTGCGAACCGTGTAAGGACGAAATCCCCAAGCTCGCCAAAATCTGGCGCGAGCATCCGCATGAAGGTTTTGTCATCTTGGGCGTGAACGTCGACGCCGACCGCATGGATGGCGTCCAGTTTGTGCACGGCATGAATATCCCCTATCCTGTCGTGTATGGAAAGTCCTCGAACCTGCCGGCGCTCGGTTTGCGTGAGGCGTTCCCCAACAACGTCGTTATCGACGCCCATAATCGCGGCAGGCTGCTGGCCAACTACACCGGTTGGCCGGGCGAGGACGAGGTGCTGTCGAAGCTCAAAAGCTCCGTCCGATAAGGAAGACCGATGAACAAAAGTTCGAAGTTCATTCTCGTTCTCGCGCTGACGGCGATTGCTTTCGGTCTGGCCTGGGCCGCGCCGAAGCAACTGGCGGACGCGCGCGGAACGTACCGGCTTCTGGGCGAAAACCGCTGGATCCCCTTGCAGTCACACGCCGGCCGCTCGGTATTGCTCGTCTTCTGGGCCAGTTGGTGCCTGCCCTGCGTTTCGGAGATTCCCAATCTGAACGCGGTATACGAGAAGTTCGAACACAGCGGCTTGAAGATCGTCGCGGTCAGCATGGACAACACCTCCGACGAGAATCTGCAACGCATCGTGCAGCGCAACCGCATTCGCTATCCGGTGGTCGTACCGTCCGAGGACCTGCTGCGCGAATTTCGGGTGGAGGCGATTCCGGCCAGCTACCTCTACGACAAGAACGGCAAGCTCGTGGCGGAATGGATCGGTCCGCCGAGCGCCGAAGAGCTCGAACGGGCGATCAACGCCGCGTTGCGCGGGGAAGCGCCGCCGTCGGGGCCGACCGCGCCGCCGCACGAGAAGTAGGACCGGTTGAGCGAGGACGGCCGCAAGATTTGGAAAGTCTCCGACCTCGCCGCCGCCGTCAAAGACCGGCTGGAAAATTCGTTCCCTGACGTGTTTGTCCGCGGCGAGGTGAGCGGGTTGGCGACGCCGGCCAGCGGCCACATCTATTTCACCCTCAAAGACGACCAGGCGGCGCTGCGTTGCGTGATGTATCGCCATACGCGGCGTTACCTGCGCTACACGCCCGAAGAAGGTCACGAGATTCTGGTGCGCGGCAAGCTCAGCGCGTACGGGCCACGCAGCGAGTTCCAACTCGTCGCCGATTACTTCGAGCCGGTCGGTCTGGGTTCGCTCTACGCGGCCTTCCTGCAATTGCAGCAGCAACTCGCGGCCAAGGGCTACTTCGATCGCGAACGCAAACGGCCGTTGCCGTTCCTGCCGCAAACCGTGGGCATCGTCACGAGCCTGTCCGGCGCCGTGTTGCACGACATGTTGCGGATCATCGGCGCGCGGCGTCCGGGACAACACATCGTCATCTCACCGTCGTTGGTCCAGGGTGAAACCGCGCCGCAGTCGATCGCGCGCGCGATCCATTTGCTCGTTGAACACGCGCGTCCCGACGTCATCATCGTCGCCCGCGGCGGCGGCAGCCCGGAAGATTTGTGGGCGTGGAACAGCGAGATCGTCGTGGAGGCGGTGGCGCATTGCCCCGTGCCGGTCGTCAGCGGCGTCGGTCACGAAGTGGATGTCACGCTGTGCGACTGGGCCGCCGACGTTCGCGCCGCCACGCCGACTCACGCCGCGGAAACGGCCGTGCCCAATGCGGCCGATCTCCTGACCGCGATCCGCCATTTGCAGCGCCGCGCCGCGGTGAATGTCCGGTCGAGGCTGGCGCTCGCCGCGGAACAACACGCGAACCTGCACGGTCGGCTCGTCCACGAGGCCGTGCCGACGCCCCAGCTTCTGCGGCGGTTGGACGAGTTGCAGGCCGGCATGAGATACGCGGTTTCCGCCTACCTCACGGGCCGGCGACACGGCGCCGCGCTGTGGACCGAGCGCCTGCGAACCGCTTCGCCGTTGCTGCGGCTGCGTTCGTTCGAAAAGCGCTGGTCCGCCGCGGACCGCGATTTGTCCGCCGGCATCCGCGACGTCACCGGCGAGGCCCGCGCGCGACTGACTCGTCTGCAGGCGAAGCTCGACGCGCTCGGTCCATACGCCGTACTCGCCCGCGGCTACGCAATCGTCTCGCGGCCCGACGGCAAAGCCCTGCGTCACGCCGCGGAAGCCGCTCCGGGCGAGTTACTTGATGTACGCGTGCAAGTGGGCCGATTATCCGCCCGGGTGGAACGCGTCGAAAAAAGCTAAAGAAACTTGACTCTCGTCTTTCGTTTGGGCTATTGGTATTCATAATTTCACGATGGTCCCCAGGAGGTCGCGACTCCGGTGTTTATCATTGTCGGTTTCATGCTCGTCATCGTCTGCGTCAGCGGCGGCTATTTTCTCGCGCACGGCAACTTCCTCGTGCTGCTGCAGCCGGCGGAATTCATGATCATCATGGGCGCGGCCGTCGGCGCCTTCATCATCGGCACCCCGCTGCCGATCATGAAAAAAGTCGCTCGCGGCATCGCGACGGGCGTAACCGGCAAAGGCGGCGGGCACGCGCTCTACATGAACTTGCTCAAGGTGCTCTACGAATTCGGGTCGCTGGTCCGCAAGGAAGGCATTCTGGCCATGGAGAATCACGTGGAGAATGCCGCGAACAGCGAAATCCTGCGCGACATCAATCACCGCGTCGAGTTGGTGGACTTCATGCGCGATTCGTTGCGGCTGGTGTTGATGGGCATTCCCACCGAGGACCTCGTGCGCATGATCGACACCGACATCGAGGTCCGCGAGGAAGAAAGCAACGAACCGCACGAAGCGGTGGCGGTGATCGCCGACTCGCTGCCGGGCCTCGGCATCGTGGCGGCGGTGCTCGGCATCATCATCACCATGAACTCGATCGGCGGCGAATCGGCCACGGTCGGCAAGCACGTGGCGGCCGCACTCGTCGGCACCTTCCTCGGCGTTTTGTTGAGTTACGGATTCGTCGGGCCGCTCGCGCGCGTCGTCAAAAACGAAGTTCATCGCGACCTCGTGCTGATGCGCGTGGCCCGCGTCGGCATTCTGTCGATTTCGCTCGGCGACAATCCGCTGATCATCTGCGAATCAGCGCGGCGCGCGATCCCGATGGCCGAACGACCCGAATTCAAACTCATGGAAGACACCTTGCGCAAACGCTAAGCGCGAGGCCTGAGGATCAAGCATGGCGGTGATTCCGGTCCGAAAAGTCATCAAACGGGGCGGCGGCGGCCACTCGGGCGGTTCGTGGAAAGTCGCCTACGCCGATTTCGTCACGGCGATGATGGCCCTGTTTATGGTGCTGTGGATCTTGTCGCAAGGGCCGGATGTCCGCCAGGCGATCGCTTCATATTTCAGTGATCCGCGCGGCATCCCGACGTTACAGACCAGCCACAATCTGATGGACAACGTCGGCGCGGGCGTGCTCGACCAACTTCCGGCGCCTGTTCCGCAAGACAGCGGCCGAGGCTCCGGGCCCGCCTATGTAAAAATTTGGCAAGCCAAGCAAAAAGAAATCAAGGACATGCAGGAAGTCGCCAAACGCATCCAAAAAGAATTTAGTGAAGCTCCCGCGTTGACCAAGCTGGCCAAAACGGTGCAGGTGAAAGTCACCAACGAAGGGCTGCGGGTGGAGCTCATCGACCAGGTCGACGGCACGTTTTTCGATATCGGCAGCGCGACGCCCAATGAAAACCTGCGCCGCGCGGTCGAGGACATCGTTCACGCCATGGCGAACCTGGATAACGAAGTCGTTATCGAAGGCCACACCGATGCGCGCCCTTACGTCGGCGGCCTGACCGGCTACTCGAACTGGGAATTGTCGGCGGACCGCGGCAACGCCGTGCGCCGGTTGATGACGACCTACGGCTTTCCGACCCAGCGCATCACCGAGGTGCGGGCATATGCCGAAACGATCCCGCTGCCGAATGCCGATCCGATCGACGCGCGTAATCGCCGCGTCTCCATTTTGCTGCAGAGCCGCTTCGCCAACGTGCCGGACATTCCGCCGCCGGGCGCCACGCCGCAAAAGTAATTGAGCCGACCAAGTTGTTTTGACACATTCCGGACCGGGTGTTAAAGTCGCTTCAGTGACGGGGGTGCCCGGAACGCCAACCGGGCTGAGAGCAAACCCCTCGAACCTGACCGGGGTAATGCCCGCGTAGGGAGTCTGATAGTTCGGCATCTTCGAACGCTCCCTGGCGTTTCCGGCCAGGGAGTTTCTCGTTTAAGGAGCCCATCATGACTTTGTTGGAACGAGCGAAGGCCGGCGAGATCACGCCGGAGATTGAAGCCGTAGCGCAAGACGAGCATGTCGATCCGGAGTTGCTGCGCCAGCGCGTCGCCGCCGGACGCGTCGTGATTCCCAAAAATGTTTCTCGCCGTTTTCACCCCGTGGGCATCGGCGAAGGATTGCGCACGAAGGTCAACGCCAACATCGGCACCAGTCCCAGCCACCATTCCGTCGACGAAGAGAAACTAAAGCTCGGGGTGTGCGTCGACGCCGGCGCCGATTCGGTCATGGACTTGTCCACCGGCGGCGATCTGCACGCGATTCGCCGCGCGCTGCTCGACGGCTGCCCCGTGATGATGGGCGCGGTGCCGATTTACGCGCTCGCGGCCGATTTGGCGGCGCAAAAACGCGAGTTGATCGACTTCACGGTGGATGAACTGTTCACGGCGATCGAGCAGCAGTGCGCGTCGGGCCTCGACTACATCACCGTCCACTGCGGCACGACGCGCTCGTCGCTCGCGCAACTGAAAAAATGCGGACGGGTGATCGGCATCGTCAGCCGCGGCGGCGGCATCATCGCCGCCTGGATGAAGAAACACCAGGCGGAAAATCCGCTTTACGAATTTTTCGACCGTCTGCTGGAAATCGCCCACCGCTACGACGTGACGCTGTCGTTGGGCGATTCGCTGCGCCCCGGCTCGGTCTGCGACGCCACCGACCGCGGGCAAATCGAAGAACTCATCGTCCTCGGCGATCTCGCCCGGCGGGCGCGCGAGGCCGGCGTGCAGGCGATGATCGAAGGCCCGGGCCATGTGCCGCTCGATCAGATCGCGGCCAACGTCCAGATCGAAAAACGGCTGTGCGACGGCGCGCCGTTCTACGTTCTGGGTCCGCTGACCACGGACATTGCGCCGGGCTACGACCACATCACCGCGGCGATCGGCGGCGCGGTCGCGGCGGGCGCCGGCGCTGATTTCCTGTGCTACGTGACGCCCGCGGAGCACCTGACGCTGCCCGATCTCAAAGACGTGCGGCAGGGCGTGATCGCCGCAAAGATCGCCGCCCATTCCGGCGACATCGCCAAGGGCGTCGCGGGCGCCATCGAACGCGACCGCGCCATGAGCCACGCGCGCCAGGAACTGAACTGGGAGCGCATGTTCGAGCTTTGTCTCGATCCGGTGGTCGCGCGCGCCCGGCGCCAGGCCAGCGAAGATGCGAAGAATCGCGTCTGCACCATGTGCGGCGAACTGTGCGCCATCGAAACGTATCGCAAGGCCATGCGCGGCGAATGATCGCCGAACCAATGCGGGTGAGCTGCCGATGAAGTTGAGCGTCAACGGCGAGACACACATCGTGGATGGAGCTGACACCTTGGGCAGTCTTCTTCTGCTGCTCAATGTATCGCTACAAAACCTCGTGGTCGAGTTGAACGGCGAAGTGGCGCCGCCCGACAAATACGACGAGACGCAAATCAAGGACGGCGACCAGCTCGAGTTGGTGCGCCTCGTGGGAGGAGGCTGATCATGCCCGCCGAAGCCGGTCCGCTGACCATCGCCGGGGTCGTTTTTCATAGCCGCCTGCTCGTGGGCACCGGCAAGTTTTCGAGCCCGGCGATCATGCGCGACGCCCTGGCCGCGAGCGGTACGGAGCTGGTCACCGCGGCGTTGCGTCGGGTCGATTTGAACAACCCGGACGATCCGACATTGTCGCACCTCGAACTGAACAAGTACCGTTTGCTGCCGAACACCAGCGGCGCTCGCGACGCGGCGGAAGCCGTGCGGCTCGCCAAGCTGGCCCGCGCGGCGACCGGCAACAACTGGATCAAACTCGAAGTCACGCCCGAGCCGAATTATCTGTTGCCCGATCCGGTGGAAACGCTCAAGGCCGCCGAACTGCTGGTGCAAGCGGGTTTCGTCGTCTTGCCCTACATGAACGCCGACCCGATTCTCGCCCGGCGGCTCATCGACGCGGGCTGCGCCACGGTCATGCCGCTCGCCGCGCCGATCGGCAGCGCCCGCGGCCTGCGGATGCGCGACCAGATTCAGATCATCATCGAGCAAGCGACCGTGCCCGTCGTCGTTGATGCGGGGTTGGGGTTGCCCAGTCACGCGGCCGAGGCGATCGAGATCGGCGCGGACGCGGTGCTGGTGAACACCGCGATCGCGATCGCCGACGATCCGGTGCGCATGGCGCAGGCATTCAAATTGGGCGTCGCCGCCGGTGAAGCCGCGCGGTTGGCCGGCGCCGCCGACGCGTCGTTTTCCGCGCGCGCGTCGAGCCCGCTGACCGGATTTCTGCGGGAGAGGTCGAGTTGAGTTTCGCCGAGGCGCTTGACCGACTCGACTGGCCGCGCATTCGTGAGCGGTTGATCCACACCACCGCCAGTGACGTCGGAATGCTGCTGCGCCGGGAGCAGATCGCGGACCACGACCTCCCCGCGCTATTTTCCGCCGCCGCCGATTCCGCGCTCGAGGAAATCGCGCGCCGGGCGGCGTCGATCACCGCCCACCGCTTCGGCCGCGTGATCAACCTTTACGCCCCGCTCTATTTGTCCAACGTGTGCGTCAACGACTGCGACTACTGCGGCTTCGCGCGGCGCAACACGCTCAAGCGCATTTCACTAACGGTAGAAGAAGCGTGTCGAGAAGCAGACGTTTTGTACGACGAGGGCTTTCGACACATTCTGCTCGTCACCGGCGAAGCGCCGCGAGCGTATTCGGTCGACGACCTGCTCGAAGTCGTGCAGCGGTTTGCCGGACGTTTCGCCAGCATCGCCATCGAAGTCTTCCCGATGTCCGTCGATGACTACCGCCGGCTCGAACAGGCCGGTGTCGACGGGCTGACGTTGTATCAAGAAACCTACGACCGCGGCGAGTATGCGAAGTTCCACCACGGCCCGAAGGCCGACTTCGACGCGCGTTTGCGGGCCATCGAAGCGGGCGGCGAGGCCGGCTTTCGGTCGCTCGGTATTGGGGCGCTGCTCGGATTGAAAGACTGGCGCGAAGAAGCCGTGGCGCTCGCGCTGCACGGACGCTATCTCGCGAAACGATTCTGGCGCAGCCGCATCGCGCTCAGCCTCCCGCGTTTACGTCCGGCCAAGGGCGGCTTCGCACCGCCGCACCCGGTGGCTGATCGTGAGCTCTTACAAATGATCGTCGGCTTACGGCTCGCCCTGCCCGATGCGGAGATCGTCGTCTCCACGCGCGAACCCGCGCACCTCCGCGACGCGCTCATTTCGCTCGGGGCGACCCGCTTGAGCGCCGGCAGCCGCACCAACCCCGGCGGCTATCGCGATCCCGACGGCGCGGGCCGGCAATTCGACGTGCACGACGCGCGCGGTCCGCGGGAAGTGGCGCAGGCCATCGAGCGCGGCGGCCGCGAGCCGGTGTGGAAAGATTTTGACCCGGCTTTTCTCAATGCGCCGCGCGCTTGAAAGGAGAAGCGGAACTTGAACCGTCAGGAACGAATCGCGCGCCTCCGCGAGGTCGACCTCTACCCCGTGATCACGGAGTCTTTTTGCGCCGGGCGCACGAGCCTCCAGGTTCTCGACGGCGTCATTCTCGGCGGCGCGAAGATCGTGCAACTACGCGAAAAAGAAATTCCCATGAAGCAGTTGTTTGAACTCGCCCTTGCCTTTCGCCGCCGCACGGCCGACGCCGGCGTGTTGATGATCGTCGACGATCACGTCGACCTCGCGCTGGCCGTCGACGCCGATGGCGTGCACCTCGGGCAAAACGATTTGCCGTTGTCCGCCGCGCGTCGCATCGCCCCCGAGTTGCTGCTCGGCCGCAGCACACACAGTTTGGCGCAGGCGCTCGAGGCCCAGGAACAGGGCGCCGACTACGCCAACCTCGGTCCGATTTTTTCCACCGGCACGAAACCCGAACACACCACGTTTCTCGGCCCTGACGCGATTCGCCAAATCGCGCCGCACCTGCGCATTCCTTTTACCGTGATGGGCGGCATCAACGGGGCGAATATCGACCAGGTCGTTGACGCCGGCGCGCAGCGCGTCGCCGTGGTCACCGCCGTGACCTGCGCGGCGAACGTCGCCGAGGCCGTTCGCGAACTGCGCCGCCGCATCCGACGAAACGCGTGAGCCTTGTCTGTCGTTCGCGAGTCGATTATTCTTGCGCCCCAAGCAGTGCGAGGTGAGTGATGTACCCGGATATCGAAACCACGATCGCCACGATTTTGGCCGGCGCCCATGAAGTGACGCCGCTCGACCAGTTGCGGGCCAAGGTCGCCAAGGCGCACGCGAAGCAGCGTCCGCTGCGGATCAAAGTCGGCATCGACCCGACGACACCCGACGTGCACATCGGCCACCTCGTCCCCTACGGCAAGATGCGCCAACTGCAGGACCTCGGGCACATCGGCGTGGTCGTGATCGGAAATTACACCGCGCGCATCGGCGACCCGAGCGGCCGGGACACTACGCGGCAGGCGCTGACCGCGGAAAAAGTCGACGAAAACGGCCGGCTTTACATGGACCAGCTCTACAAGGTGCTCGATCGGGACCGCACCGAAGTTCGCTACCAGAGCGAATGGTATGACAAGTTCGATCTCGCCGCGACGCTGCGCCTGCTGCAGGAAGTGACCGTCGCGCAGATGATGCAGCACGAGACGTTCCGCTCGCGTTACGAGAACAACCTGCCGCTGGGCTTGCACGAAATGTGTTACCCGGTGCTGCAGGGTTACGATTCGGTGGTGATCGAAGCCGACATCGAACTGGGCGATCCCTCGCAGAAATTCAACATCCTCGTCGGGCGTGACCTGATGGAGCGACACGGCATGGAGGGCCAAATCGCGCTGCTGATGCCGGTGTTAGCCGGGACGGACGGCGTCGAAAAGATGTCGAAGAGTCTCGGCAACCACATCGGCGTGCTGTTCGGCCCGGAAGAGCAGTACGGCCGCGCGATGTCGATTCCCGATCAGGTCATGGAAAACTGGTACATGCTCGTGCTGGGCCAGTCGGGCGCCGCGCTCGCCGCCACGCGCGAGAAGATCAAAGCCGACCCGTACGCCGCGAAGCGGGCGTTGGCCGAGGCGATCGTCCGGCGATTCCACGGCGACGAAGCCGCGCGCGCGGCCGCCGAAGACTTCCGCAAAAAGTTTTCCGAGCGCACGCTGGAGTTGGAGAATATCCCCACGGCGCCGCTGTCGTCGTTTGATCCGCCGACGGCGACCAACATCATCGCGACCGTGTTCAAGATGAGCCGCACCGATGCCCGGCGGCTGGTCAAGCAGGGATCGGTGAAACTCGAAGGCGAGAAGATCGACGACGCCGAAACGCCGCTGGCCCGCGCGGGCGTGCTCAAAGTCGGCAAGAAACTTTGGGTGCGCCTGACCTGATTTGGTGCGGCGTTGACAGAAATGCAACCTCGTTGCTAGCATTCATCATTCTCAGATTATCCGGAAGGACTTCGATTCTTTTCCATTTGCGGGGGTGCCGTAATGAACCGCCGATTTCTGATCGCTGGCTTGCTCGTGCTCGTCCTTCTCCTGTTGTTTGTCGGATGTGTGGCTGAAACCGAGGTGAATCGCGCTCAGCAGACGTTGGATCAGGCGCGCGCGGTGCACGCCGAGTATCTGGCCCCGTACGAGTTCGCCAGCGCGGAGCAGTTCCTGGCTCAGGCGAAGGCGGAGCTCAACGAGTCGCACTACGACTCGGCGGAGAAATACGCCAACCGGGCGCGACAAATGGCGCAGCAGGCCCAGGCGATCGCGGAGAAGAAGCACGCGACGCCGATGGTGCCGTTCATCCCGCCGCCGCAGGTCGTCCCGCTGCCGACGACGCCGACCCCGGCGCCCGCCGGAACAACGCCACCCGCGGGGCCGGCCGCGCCCACGGCTACCCCGACTCCTCAACCTCATCCCCAAGGTCATTGAGGTGCTGCCATGAAACGCGCAATCCTGTTGCTGGTTCTTCTGTCGGCGGTGAGTCTGCTGCAAGTGAGCTGCGACACCCGCGCCCAACTCGATGCCCAAATCAACAACCTGCGGCAGCAGCTCGCGCAGGTCGAACACCAAGGCGCCCGCGTCTGCACCCCGCACGAGTTCGCCGCGGCCGAGGCTAACCTCGAGTTCGCCCGCGAGGAATGGACCGAGCGCGAGTACATCGCCTGTCAGGATCACCTGGTCCTCGCGACCACGAACCTCAAGACGTCGCAGCGGTGGCTCTCGAATTGCGTCGAGACCACGCCGCCGGACCGCGACCATGACGGCGTGCCGGACTACCTGGATCAGTGTCCCGATACGCCGGGCCCGGCCGAGAATCACGGCTGTCCGTGGCCCGACCGCGATCACGACGGCGTGCCGGACAACGTCGACCGCTGTCCCGATGAACCCGGTCCCGCCGAGAACCAGGGCTGCCCGCCGGATCGCGATCACGACGGCGTGCCCGACGCGGTCGATCAGTGTCCGGATGAACCCGGGCCTGCCGAAAACCACGGCTGCCCGAAGAAACTGACCGAGACCGATCACATCCGCGTGACCGACAACGCGATTCTGCTCAAGCAGCAGATCAACTTCGCCAACAACAGCTCCGTGATTCCGCCGGAGTCGGATCCGATTCTGGACGACGTGGTGAAGGTGCTGAAAGAGAACAAGACCTGGCGGATCGCCGTTGAGGGTCACACCGATACCCGCGGCGGCCGGAAAAAGAACATGCGCCTGTCGCAGCAGCGCGCGGAATCCGTTCGCCAGTATCTGGTCAGCCACGGTATTGAAGCGGAACGCCTGACCTCGCAGGGCTTCGGCCCCGATCGGCCGATCGCCAGCAACAACACCAACGAAGGCCGGGCGAAAAACCGCCGGACGGAATTCAGAATCGTTTCTCGATGACCCCCCTGTCGAACCAACTCCGGGGCCGCCCTTCAACGGGCGGCCTCGTTTGTTTCGTACTCCTCGTGCTGCTCGGCGTGATCGCGACGGCCGCGTGGGCGGAGGAATCAGCGGAGCAAACGCCCGAGCAACTGCCGCCCGGTCTGCGCATGGCGCTCGAGCGCATCGACAAACTGCTGGCGCAAAGCCCCCTCGATCTCGACGCGATCCAACACCAATACCTCGTGTTGTTCGAGAATTTTCCGCGGCGCGAAGAAGGCGAGAAAGGCATTTTCGCGCTTTATCAACTCCTGCGGCAGAACAAGCGCATCGAACAGGCCTACGCCGTGCTGATGCAAATCATCTCCACCTACCAGGACAGCGACACCATCGCCAACCCGGCCGAACCGCGCAAGCCGATTGCGATCGCGGCGACCGCCAATATCGAATTGGCGCACCTGTACGCCACCGGCATGAACAACCCCTATCTAGCCATTGATACGCTACAGCGCACGCTGACGCGCTACGCCGTGGCGTATGTGTCGGTTGACGCCGCCGACCGCAAGTACTTCGGTTCGGTCAACGTCATCGCCCGCCTGCAATTAACGGATTACTACCTGACGATCAACGCGACCAACCAGGCCACGTCCTCCTTGCTCGCGATCGTCTCCGGCTGCGCCGGCGAGCATGTGCGTCTGGCCGACGTCGAGACCCTCGCTTCCGTCGCGGCCGTTCGCAAGTTGTTGCAGGTGCTCAAGGCGATGCCGGCCTCGCTGCCGAAGAAACAACGAGTCGTGGACACCTTCGCGGAAACGGCCGTCGAGCGAGAAGCGCGCGTGTGGTCGTTGTTCGTCAAAGCGCAACTGTTGGCCGACGAAGGCGGGCAGGCGAATTCGGCGGGGCCGATCGAAGAAGCCATGTCCGCGCTGCAAGAGGTGCTGGCCCATCATGCGCTCGTGATGCTGGTCAGCGAGGATGGAGAAGAACCGGCGGGCGTGCGCGCCTTGCGCCTCATCGCCGACATTGCGATCAAGAACCTGCACAATATCGAACGGGCCTGCGCCGACCTGGCGCGCTACTATCAGGAGTTCAGCAAAGCTCCCGGCCGTCGTGAACTGGCCGCGTATTGTCTGCTGTACCTCGCGGCGACCGAAGACGCCCAGCGGCACAACCCGCGCGCGGCGTATCGCTATTATATGGACGTGGTCGACCAATTCAGCGACGTGCCTTTCTACCCGCGCAAACCGGGCTCACATGCGACGCTGAAGATATTGGCGCAGCAGGAGGCGGATCGCGTCCATCAGGAGATGAGGTGAGCGGAAGATGGCGGACCTGATCACCCGCTGCCCGCATTGCGGTCAAAAAGTCCGCGTCGGCGACGAAGGGCTGTACCGCTGTCCGTCGTGCCGCAACACGTTTCGCTTTCGGCTCGACGCGCCGGCGCCCGCCGCCGAGCCGCCGGTCGAACCATCGCCGCCGCAGCCGCCGCAGCCGCCCGCGCCGATGTGTGAACGGTGCAATCAGCGCGTCGCCAGCCTGCTCTGCCGCGATTGCGGTCAATTCCTTTGCGCCGAGTGCGCGGTCACCGGCGCGCAGGGCGAAGTGCATTGCGCCGAACATGCGATCGAAGCGCATCCGGGGCGGATTCTGCGCGGCATGTTGCGTCATCCGGCGGATACCTTCGGCGCCATGTCGCCAAGCGGTCGTTTTTTTCTGACAGCGTTTCTCACCGGAGCGATCGCGGGCGTGGCGGCGGTCGTCATCACCTCGCTTTACGAACTGGTCCTGCCGTCGCCCATGACCTTGTTGACGCAGAAACTGGTGCACGATTTTATCCCGAGTCTGCCGATGGACACGTCGGCCAATACGCTCGGCGTAATCATGGCCATTGTCATGTCGCCCTTTTCCGCGGTGGCCGCGCTGTTTTTTACGGCCCTGGTTTTGCACGTCTGCCATTTGATCGTCGGTTCGGGCAAGAGCGGTTTGGTCGCGACGATCAAGGTGGTCTGCTACGCGGAGGTCGCGGCGGTGCTGAACGTGCTGCCGTATATCGGCCAGGTCATGTTTTTCGTCGTCCAATTCGTCCTGCTGGTCATCGGCGGGGCCAAGCTTCATCGGGTGACCTACGCCCGTTCCACGATCGCCTTGCTGCTGCCGTTGGTGGTGATCACGCTGTTGATCACGGTCGCGATTTTGCTCATCGGCGCTTTTTTCGGGCAGATTCTGCCGAGCCCCGGTGGAAAGTTGATTTGATCGCGGCGCACACTGCCCGTCGGTTGGTTATACTCGGCGTGCTGCTCATCCTGATCGCCGCCGCCGCGCTCGTTCGTTTCGATCAGTTCAGGTCGACGTGCCCGCTGTACAATCTGACCGGCGTCCCCTGCCCGTTCTGCAAAATGACCTCCGCTTGGAGCCTCGTCCTGCACGGTGAAATCGCGTCCGGGGTGAAGACGAACCCGCTGGGCGTTCTCTTTTTGCTGGCCGGGTTGACCTGCGTTGTCTACCTGCTCGTCGCGCTGCTCCGGCGTCTGCCGCCGGTCGCGTGGGACGGCCGCATCGCGCGCCGCACCTGGTTGCTGTGGTGTTTCGGCATCGCATGGCTCGCCAACTGGGTCTACGTGGCAATCCGCGTGTTGCGCTGATCTCGCTTTGCGCCCCGTGGTCGATGTGGTAGACTTCAAAAATAAACTCTGAACCAACGCAGGCGGTCAATGGATCAGGGCAAAGGGCGCGCACTCGGGGCGATCCTCGCCGAATCCGAAATGGTCTCCCCCTCGGACATCGAGAAAGCGCTGGCCGAGCAGCGCCGCTCGGGGGTGCGCATCGGCGAGGCGCTGGTCAACCTCGGCATCGTCACCGCCGAGGACGTGCGCTGGGGCCTGGCGCAACAGCTCAACATCCCGTTTGTGCATGTCCGCACCGAGTTGATCGACCCCGAAGCCGTGCGGATTGTGCCCGAAGACGTGGCGCGCCGTTATCGACTCATCCCCTACCTGCTCATCGGCGACGAGTTGACCGTCATCGTCGAAGACCCGACCTCGAAACGCGCGATCGCCGACCTCGAAAATATCACCAGCAAGCATCTGACGATCGCGGTCGGACTGGCGCAGGAAATCGAGAAAGCGCTGGCCGAGGTCTACGGACCGGGCCGCGTCGACGGCGTTCCGGCGGAAGACCTGGTGACCGAGCTATTCGACGAACAACAACAACTGGTCATTCGCGGCGACTATTCCGGCGAAGCGTTTCTACAGGTTCTTTTTCAAGAGGCGGAAAAACGCCGCGCCACCAGCATTCACTTCGAGCCGCGACGCGACACGCTGCTGGTGCGTTTGCGCGCCGCGGGCAAGATGACGACCGCCGCGCAGTTGAGCCGGGCCTGGGCGCGCGGCATCTTGCAGAGGCTCAAGGCCTCGCTGTTCGACCTCGAGCGTCGCCCCGGCGCCTGCGAAGGTTATTATAGTTTCGAAATCGACGGGCGGAAGAACGTCTACCACGTTTCGTGCGTGGAAACGGTCAACGGCGCGGCGGCGACGGTCGAGGTCGAACAGCGAGGCCTTGAGCCTCTGCAAGA
>PMZC01000182.1 GCA_003170555.1 Deltaproteobacteria bacterium | reverse complement strand
CGCACATATTACCCGCTCTCGCACGCCCCGGTGAAGCAAACCGTCGAGGCTTTACGCCAGTTGGGGCTGGAACACGCCCGCATTGGGGTAGAGATTGGCGCCGAACAGTGCCTGGATATTCCCCTGACCGATTTCTGGGCCATCCAGGAGGCCCTACGCGGGGCAGTATTCGTAGATTCGGCGCCGGTATTGTGGCCGGCGCGCCTGCATAAGACCGATCAGGAAATTGCACGTATCCGCCAGGCCTGCCTGATCACCAGTCAGGCATACGACCAGGTCTACGCCAGCATGCACGCCGGGATGAGCGAGCAAGAAGCCGCCCAACTGATGAAAAATGCCATGCTAGCTCAGGGCGCTGAAGATACCTGGATGCTGATGACCTCCGGAGCCGGAAACTACGACCTGATTTCGCGCGGGCCCGGGCCACGGCGGCTGGAGCAGGGCGACTTCGTCTATATCGACGGCGGGTGCAGCGTGGCGGGCTATTGGTCGGATTTCGACCGGGTGGGTGTGGTGGGAAGCCCCACCCCTGCCCAGGCGAGCGCCCAGCGCGTGGCCGAGGGAATTACCCAAAGCGGGGTAGACCTGGTACGCCCTGGCGCCAGCACGCGCGAGATCGCCAGGCACTGCGCCCAAACCATCGGGCGCTTTCCCTACCAAATTTCTTCGGATATTGGCTACCTGGCGGCGCGCATCGGGCATGGTATTGGCATTTCTGCGCTGGAACCCCCCAATGTCGCCGAATACGAAGATACTATCCTCGAAGCGGGGATGGTGATCACCATCGAGCCCGGCGTTTATCTGCCGGGTCGTTTCGGCGTACGGCTGGAGGACATCGCGCTGGTGACCGAATCCGGCGCCGAACCGCTGACCACGATGCACAAGAACTGGCGATCCACCGGGTGAAAAACGTCATGCCGCGAGACCGCGGCGGTTGATTTTGTTGGCTTTTTCAAGTAGCTTTTTTCCCTCAACGAGGGGATGCTCCCGACCCGTGCGGAAGTGCAGACCAACGAGGGAAACGTAAGCCGTAATCCGCGTGTCGTCCGGCTGGGCGACGCGGCGGCGAAGTGGGGGACGCTTTGGCGAAAGATACCAAAGGGAAGAAGGAAGGCGGGTTGCTGAACCGCCTGCGCAGCGCCCGGCAGCAGAAGATGGATCCGGAGTTGAAGGAACTGCTGAACGAGGTGCAGGCCGATCCCGGCAATATGCGTTCGCGGCGCAAGCTCGCCGATTATTATTTGAAAAAGAATGACAATATCGCCGCCCTCGATCAATACCTGACCGTCGCCGAAACCTACGCCGAGAAGGGCTTCTACCCGAAAGCCGTCGCCGTTTACAAACAGGCCCTGCAGATCGATCCGAAGATGATCGAGGTTTATCTGAAACTCGCCGGCCTCTACCACAAGCTCGGCCTGATGCCGGAAGTGGTGCAGCAATATCAGAAAGCCGCGGCGGTCTACGAGGGGCAGGGCAAGGAACGCGAAGCGCTCGACATCCGCCGCATGTTGCTCGACCTCGATCCGACGAACCTCGTCGGCCGCGTCAAGCTCGGCCAGCGCTATCTCGAAAAAGGACTCAAGCAGGAAGCGGTCAACGAATTTTTACAGGCCGCCGATGTGCTCGAACAGCAGGGGAAAACGGCCGAATTGCAAAAACTGCTCGAAGGCGTGATCGACCGCGGCCTCGAGACGTTCGATTTGCTTTATCGGTTGGTGCAACTCTATCGCGCGCAGGGTCGCCCGGATTTGGCGCTGGCGCGGCTCGCCAAACTGACCGGCGAGTTGGCCGGCAGTTCGAGTACGCTCGAGTTGACCGCCGACCTCGCGGTGGAACTCGGCAAACCGGCCATCGCCGTCAAAGCGCTCGAGCGCGTCGGCGAGCTGTACGGCCAGATCAACCGCACGGACAAAGTGGCGGAAATCGCGCGCCGCATTCTGACGGTCGATCCGCACAATGCATACGCGCTCGCCCATGTCGCGCCCGCGCCGGTCGAAGCGCCGCCTGAGGCGCCGCCGGTCGAGGAAAAGCCCATTCCGATCATTCCGGCCGCGGAAGAAGTCGAAGGCGAAATTTCGATCGAGGAAGAGATTCCGATCGAATACATCGCCGAGTCGTCCAAGCACGAAGAGAAGCCGACGGTCGAGGCGCGCGCGGCTGAAGAAGCGCCGGTGGAATACATCGCCGAGGGCACGGCGCACGAAGCGCCCGAAGTCGAGGAGCTGCCGGAAGAGATCATCATCGAAGAAGAAGCGCCGCCGGTGAAGGAAGCGCCGCCGGAAGAACTCTCCCTCGAGGAGACCCCGCCGGAAGAGATCCCCGTCGAGATCGAGGAAATTCCGCTGGAAGAGGTTCCCATCGAGGAAATTCCGCTCGAGGAGACCACGGCGGAAGCGGCGGCGGAGCCTTTCGCCGAGGCGCCGATCGCCGAAGCGGCGGCCGCGGAAGAGCCCATCGAGGAAATCTCGTTCGAAGCCGAAGCGGCGCCGGCCGAAGAAGCCGAGGTCGCGGAAGAGGCGTTCGATCTCGCGGCGATGAGCGAAGACGAAGCGGCGCAGCGGCTCGACGAAGCGATCGACATTTACCTGAAGTACAACCTGCGCGACAAAGCGATCGAATACCTCACCCTGGCGCTGCAGCGCAATCCGCGGTCGATGGCCGTGCTGGAAAAGATGATGGTCGTCTACCGCGACGGCGGCAATGCGGAAAAGGCCGGCGAGTTGTTGGAGCAGTTGGTCGACCTGGCGCAGGCCCAGGGCCGCACCGACAAGCTCGAGCAGTATCTGTCGCTGATGGTCGAGCAGGCGCCGGAAGACCTGGTCGCGGCGGAACGGTTGGCCGCGCACTTCGCCGAGACCGAGCCGGAGCGGGCGGTCGTTCATTATCTCGATCTGGCCAATCGCTATCGCGAACTCCATCAGTTCGCCGACGCCGAAAAAACCCTCGAGCGGGTGCTGCAGCTCGATCCGGAAAACGAAGGCGCCCAGCATGCGCTGTTGGATATCTATGAGGAGAGCGGCCAGACCGACCGGGCCGTGGAGAAGCTCTACTTCCTGCACGGGCGCGCCAAGGACGCGGGCGACATGCACGGCGCCGACGGCTATCTCCGGCGCGTGCTTGATCTGCGGCCGAACGAAGAGCCGGCGCAGCAAGCGCTGCTGGACCTCTATCGTCATTTCGGCGAAACCGAGAAGCAGCGCGAGCTGTTGCGTCGGTTGGGCGACCGGGCGTTGGCCGCCGGCGAATTCGACACGGCGCGCGAGCGTTACGAGCAACTGTTGGCGCTGGAGCCCGGCAATCTGGCGATCCTCGGCAAGCTCAAAGACGTGATGCTCGATCTCGGTCGCACCGACGACGCGATCACCCAACTATTCGCCCTGGCCGACGCCGCGCAGCAGCGCGACGAGCGCGCCCCGGCGGTCGACGCGTTGCGCGAAGTGCTGCACCTCGACGCCAACCGCCTCGACGCGCGCGAGCGGCTGCGCGATCTCTACCTCAACGCCGGCGACCACGAGCACGCGATCCAGGAGATGCTGGCGCTGGCCAAGTCCGCGCTCGACGCCGGGAGCATCGACAGCGCGTTGCAGCACCTGAACGACGTGCTGCGCATCGACCCGCGCCACGAACAAACGATCCGCCGCCGCGTTTCCCTGCTGCGCGACGCGGGACGCATCGGCGAAGCGGTCGACGCGTTGCAGGTCATGGCGCGCGATTATCAGCGCGAGGAACGGAACGACCGGGCGGAGGCGGCGCTGCGCGAGATCATCGAGTTGCAGCCGCAGTCGCGGACCGCGCGCGAAGCGCTGAAAGATTTCTTCCTCCATGCGGGTCTGACCGAACAGGCGCTGGGCGAATTGCTGGCGCTGGCCGACGCCGCGCGCGAAGCGGGCGACCGCGACGAAGCGCTCAACTACCTGGGCGAGGCGTGCGGGCTCGATCCGGACAGCGTGCGCGCGCACGAAGGCATCGTCGAGTTGCAACTGGCCGACCAGCGGACGACCGAAGCGGTGTCGGAGATGCTGGCCCTGGCCGACATTCATCGCCGCCGTCTCGACCCCGACGCGGCGATCGATTGGCTGCAGCGCGCGCTGCGGCTGGAAACCGACAATGAGGTGGTGCTCCGGCGGCTGGTCGATCTGTACGTCAAAACCGATCAGCGCAACGAGGCGGTGGAGTTGTTGCTCGCGGCGGGCGACCGCGCCCAGGCGGCCGCGCGCACCGACGAAGCGCTGGCTTACTACGCGCGCGTGGTGGAGATGGCGCCCGACCGCACCGTCGCGCGCGAACGTTACAAGGACCTGCTGATCGCTTCGCATCGCACCGAGGAGGCGATCGATCAATTGTTTGCGTTGGCCGATCAGTATCACACCGGCGGCGAAGCCCTGCGCGTGGAAGAGGCGTACCGCAAGGTGCTCGAACTCGATCCGGACCGCGAACAGGCCGCGGTGGCGTTGAAGGACCATTACCTGTCGACCGGCCGCACCGACGCGGGCCTCGACATGCTGTTCCGTTTCGTCACCCGGGCGCGGCAGGCGGCGGATCGCGCGCAGGCGCGGCAGTACGCGGAGGAGATGCTGCGGGTCGCGGAAGACGATCGCCGGGCGCTGGTCACGCTGGCCGAATTGGCGGAGGACATGGGCGACTCGGTCGAGGCCGCGCAGCGCTATCTGCATCTGGCGGCGCTGGATGAAAACGAAAGCCGCGCCGATGACGCCGAAGCGTCGCTGGCGAAGGTGCTGGAGATCGACCCCGACAACATCGAGGCCCACGAGCGGCTCAAGGCGCTGCTCGTCGCCCGCGGCGAGATCGCCGGGGCGGTGGCGCACGTCTTCGCGCTGGCCGATCTGGCGGTGCGCGAACGCGACGCCGCGCAGGCGGAAGCGCTTTATCGCGAGGTGCTGGACCTCGACGAAGACAACGAACCGGCGCTCGATCATCTGGTCAATCTGCTGGTCGCGGAGGGCGAGGGCGCGCGGGCGCTGCCGGAGATGTTCCGCCTCGCGCATCTGGCGGAAGGCAAAACCGATTACGCCAAGGCCGAACGCAGCCTGCGCCAGATTCTCGACGTGCAGCCGGGCGACGAAGCGGCCATCGAGCAACTCAGCCGGGTGCACATCGCGGCCGGCGATACGGGCCAGGCGGTCAGCGAACTGTTCATGCTGGCCAAGGCGGCGGAAAACAAAGGCGACTACGACGGCACGCTCCGGCTGCTGCAGCGCATTCTCGACCTCGACGCCGAGAACTTGTCCGCGCTCTCGCAGCGGGCGGACCTCGAAGAAATTCTCGGCCGGCCCGACCAGTCCGTGGCCACGCTGCGCACGCTGGCCGGCGTGCAGCGCGACCGTCATTTGTTGGAAGACGCCGAGCGTTCGCTGCGCCAGGCGGTGAAACTTGCGCCGGAAGACCACGACGCGCACGAGGCGCTGCTCGAAGTGCTGACGCAAGCGGAAGCGCCGCGGGCGATCATCGACGAACTGCTGCGCTTCTATGCCGGGGCGATCAAGGCCGGCGAGCATGAGACAATCACGAAGGTGGCCCAGCGCATTCTCGCGGTCGACGAAAAATTCGAACGCGCCCACCGGATGCTGGCCGATTCCTACCGCGCGACCGGACAGGCCGAGCAGGCGGTCGCCGAATTGTTCACGTTGTCCGCGCTGGCCGCCGAGGCCAATCGCACGGCCGACGCCGAAGGAACATTGAAAGAAGTGCTCGAACTCGACGCGACGAACGCGCTGGCCGCCAATCGGCTGACCGACGCGTACCTCGCTTCGGACCGCCGCGATGAGGCGGCGCGCCTGCTGCTCAAGTTCGGTGACGCGCTGACCCAGGCGACATCCGCCGAGGCGGCGCGCGATGCTTATGAACGCGTGCTCGACCTCGACGCCGACAACGAGGACGCGCTGCGCAAGCTGAAGGAATCGTACCTCGCGGGCGCCGACCTCGCCGAAGCCGTGGACGTATTGTTCCGCCTGGCGCGCATCGCCGCGGCGAAGGACGAAGCGCCGAAGATCACCGCCGCACTCGAAGAGATTCTCGATCTCGATCCGCGCAACGAAGTGGCGGTCGACCGACTCAAGGAACGCTACCTGGCCGACGGTCAGCCCGACCAGGCGATTGCGCTGCTATTCGCCGCCGACGAAGCGATCGGCGCCGCGTGGGACGACGCGCGCCGGTTGGAAAACTTCGGCGACGTGCTCGCCGTCGACCCCGGCAACGAACGCGCGCTGCGCCGCATCATCGAGCTCGACCTGGCGGCAGGGCGGGCCGAGGGCGCGATCGACGCCCTGTGGCGGCTGGCCGATATTCACGCGGCCGCGGCGCAAGCCGACGCGCTGGAAAAGGATCTGCGCGAGGTGGTGCGTCTCGACGCCGGTCACGTGGCCGCGCGCGAACGTCTGGCGAAGCTGTATCGCGAAGCCAATCAGACCGAGGCGCTGGCGGCCGAGTTGTTCGAACTGGCGCGAATTCATCGTGCGGCCGGCGCGCATGACGCCGTGCAAGAAACGCTGATGGATATCGTCGACCTCGGCGGTCGCACGAAAGAGCGGGCGCTGCATGAGCTCGCCGAGTTGTACGCGGCCCGCGGCGACAAGACCGGCCAGTTGCAGGTGCGTTTTCAATTGGCCGAAGCGGCGCGCGACGGCGGCGATATGGCGGGCGCCGTCGACACGTACCAGCAGATTCTCGCCGACGATCCGGATAACCTACCCGCCCGCGAAGCGTTGATCGCGCTGCATGAGGCGGCGGGTCGTCTGAATGAAGCGGCGGCGCAGGCCTTCTGGCTCGCGGAACGCGCGCGCAAGGAAGGCGCGGCGGCGTCGGCGGTGCAGCGCTACGAGCAGGCGCTCGGCTACGAACCGGGCAACACGAAGGCGCGCAAGCAGTTGAAGAAACTGCTGGTCGAGCAAGGGCGGACGGCCGAAGCCACGACGCATCTGCGCGCGTTGGCCGATCAAGCCCGGGAAAAGGCGGAATACGAAGCGGTCGAGGATGCGCTGCGCGAAATCTTGCAGCATCAGCCCGATAGCCGCGACGTACATATGGAATTGGTCGAGTTATACGAGCAATCGGACCAACCGGATAAGGCGGTGGTCGAATTGCTGGAAATGGCGCGCCTGCGCTCCGAGGCCGGTGAACGCGACGACGCCCTGCGGTTGATTCAACGGGCCGCGGCGTTGCAGGCCGACAACCCGGTGACGCTGACGGAGCTCAAAGCGGCGTACCTCGGCGTCGGCGACAAGCCGCAGGCCGTCGAAACGCTGTTCCGGTTGTTTGATGTCTACGTCGCGGCGCGGAAGCGGCAGAGCGCCGAGAAGAGCCTGCGCGAAATCCTGGCGATCGACCCGAACAACGCGACGGCGAAGGAAAAGGTCATCGATTTGTTCCGCGTCAGCGCGCCGCTCGAGGAACAAATCGCCGAACTGCTGGCTGAGGCGGAGGACGCGCTGTCGTCCGGCGAACGGGCGAATGCGATCGCCGCGCTCAATCAGGTGCTGGAGCTCGATCCGGAACAGCCGGAAGCGCTGGCCCGGCTGCGGGTCGTTTACGCCGAACCGCCGGCGCACGCGCGCGAAGAGGATCAGGCCGAGGCCCGCGTGTTCGAAGATGTCGACGTCACCCCGCAAGGCGCGGCCACCGCCGACGAAGAAATCAACATCGACTGGGGCGAGCCGGGTGAGCTCGAGCAGGCGGTGACGAGAGAAGCCGGCGCGGAGGAGCAAGCCGTCGAGGTCGATGTGTTCGAGGAAACGCCCGAACAGGAAGTCGAAGAGATCGACGTGTTCGGCGACATCTCCGGACGCCGCGGGCCGGCGAAAGAAGCGAAGGCCGCCGCCATCGAAATCGAACCGGAGATCGAGGAAGAGAAGCCGGCCGCGAGCGTGGAAATTGAAGCGGAAGCCGAGGCGGAACCCGAGCCGGCGGAAGAGAAGAGGGCGTTCATCGAGTTTGAAGCCGAGTTCAAACCGGAGCCGGTTGAACGGGTGGAGCCGAAGACGGCGTTCGGCTCGGCGGAAATTTCGAGCGAGGATTTTCTGCATGAGGAAATCGCCGCCACGACCGTTCCGCCGCGCGGTCCGGCGAGGGTCGAACCCACGCCCAGCCGGATCATCGAGGAATTCCGCAAACCGGAAATCGAAGTGATCGGCAAAGGCGTCGGCGTGGCCGATCTGCTTGACGAACTGCAACTCGAAAAACCGGCCCCGGCGGAGTTCAAACCCACCGAAGCCGGCGACCTGCTCGACGAAATTCTGGGCGCGAAGCCGCAACCCAAGGCGGAAGCCGGCGCGGCCACCGCGCTCGATGATTTGTTCGCCGAACTCGAAACCAAAGCGGAAGCCAAGTCGGCCGGCATTCAGGACGAAATATTCCAGTCGTTCGTGTCGCACCTCGATCAGGAAACGGTTACGGCGAAAGATGCGCACACCCATTTCGACCTGGGCATCGCCTTCCGCGAAATGGATTCGATCGAGGAAGCCCTCGCCGAATTCGAAAAAGCCCTGGCGATGGACACCGGCGATCTGACGTTCGACATCAACTATCAACTTGGTCAGTGCTACGGCAGCCTGAACAAGCCCGAGATGGCGATCGAGTATCTGGAGACGGCGCTGGCCGAAGGTTCCGAAAACGAGTCGGTGTTGTGGGACCTGCTGTTCGAGCTGGGCGTGGCGCACAAAAAATTGGGCAATCCGGAACGCGCGAAGCAGTACTTCGTCGAGGTCGACAAGAAATCGAGCAACTACCGCGGCGCGAAAACCGAAATCGCGGACTTGGAAAAAACCAAGGGCAAAAAAGGCAAGAAGAAGGGCGAGCCGGACGACGATAATATCGGATTCCTGTGATGAGCTATCTCGAGTACTACGGGCTGCGCCGCGAACCCTTCTCCAACGTGCCCGATCAGCTCTTTTATTGGAGCGGCGAACAGCATAAGACGGCGCTCGCCAAGCTGACCTTTGCCCTCGAACAACGTCGCGGCTTCAGCGTGGTCACCGGCGAAATCGGCACGGGCAAGACGATGCTTTCGCGGCGCTTGTTCGACAGCCTGAGCGAACGCCGCTACTTTCGCGCACTGCTGGTGGTCATTCATTCCGAAGTAACGGCCGAGTGGCTGCTGCATCGCATCGCGCAACTGCTCGGCGTGCGCGAACCCAAACGACACAAGCTCGAAATGCTCGGCCAGATTTACGAGCGACTGCGCGTCATCGACCAGGAGGGCCGCACCGTCGTCTTCCTGATCGACGAGGCGCAGATGCTGTCCTCGCGCGAACTGATGGAGGAATTTCGCGGCCTGCTCAACATCGAGGTACAGGACCGCAAGCTGGTCAACTTTGTTTTCTTCGGCCTGCCGGAAGTCGAAGATTGTTTGCGCCTGGACGAACCCCTGCGCCAGCGCGTCGCCTTGCGCATGCGGCTGCGCCACTACAGCGAAGACGAGACGCGCGCGTACATCTACCACCGGTTGAACATCGCCGGCGGCAAGAGCGGCGTTTTCACGCCGGACGGCATCACGCGCATCGCCGGGCACAGCAGCGGCGTGCCGCGGGTGATCAACACGATCTGCGACAACCTGCTGCTCAACGGCCTGTTGAACAAGACGCGCTCGCTGACGCCGGACATGGTCGACCAGGTCGCCCAGGAGCTCGCGCTCACCGCCGCCGAGCCCGACCCGCTGGCCGACATTTTGGGCCACCGCTCCGGCGCCAAACCGACCGGCCGCGCTCAGGAATGGAAAGAAGTCGACCTCGACAAGGTGCTCGGTTTTCTGGATGACTGAGCGTTTCGCTCGGCGTAACTTTTCTCACGCTTCTCTTCCGCTGGCGCTTGCGGCCGTTTTGTTGATGATCGCGACGTGTCGCCCCCGTAATCATGAGGCGCCCACGCCGCCGCCCGCCGCCCGGGCTCATCCCGTGACGTTGGACATTCCCGATGGTTTCACGTGCCCGGCGGGCATGACGCTCGTTCCCGGCGCGACGGTGAACGTGCTCTATCGCGGAAATCGATGGGACGGCGAGGGCGATGTACAGATTCCTAATGCTCCGTTCTGCATCGATAGCTACGAGGCCTCGCAGCCGGACGCTACGGCGACCGCGATCGGTTCGTGGCAGGAGCAGGCGAAGCCCCCGCCGGCGACATCAAGACGAGGCGTGTTGCCGTGGACGTCGGTGAGCTGGGAAAACGCTCGCGCCGCCTGCGAAAGCGCGGGCAAACGGCTGCCGACGTTGGCGGAATGGCAAATGGCTTTTTCCGGCGCATCCGGCGATTTGTGGCCGTGGGGCAATACGCTGAAAGCGAACCGATGCAATGTCGCGAACCCGTCGGGACCGCGCCCCACGGGCGCCTGTTGTTTCACCATCTGCGAAGACTGGTGTTACAACGTTTGTGACATGGTCGGTAATGTCTCAGAATGGGTTTCCGACTATTGGGACCGCGATTGCTACGGGGAGACGCAGGTGTCGATCGCGGGCGGAGCGTACGGCAATGAGTACTTCTTCCCGCATACCGATGTGCCCAACGGCAATATCCAACGGCCGGACCCCGCGCGCCCCGGTTGTTGGGTCATGTCCAACTACGGTCTTGATCGGTCGGGCCTTCATGCCCATGCGCGCAGCTTCGGTGCGCCGGATGACGGCTTTCGCTGCGCCAAATCAGTGAACGCGGAATAGCTCAGTTAAAAAATTAGGGCCGTGGGGGAGCACGGCCCTGTTGCGTCCCCGCCGCCCGGTCGCAGGCCAAATAACGAACGACGGGAACAGTTTCGAATATCTTTGCTAGGGACGCGGAAGCCTTAGGCTAAGAAAAATGGTTCCATTGAGTCGGGTCGGCTTTGTGTGAGGATCTAGTTTACTGGCAGCTCCTCACGGCCCTAGCATTTTCATTGTTTCACAGAACGTCGGTTGGTTGCCGATCTTCGCATCCCACCTGTCCTGCCTGCTTCTCTATGCAAACAAAGAGCCAGCTACTATGTTCGTCGACGACGTTTGTAACCTATTGTTTTCTAAGAGCATTTTGCATCCTTCTTTTAGTCCGTCTTCAATAACGCACGACAATGGTGGGTATCTGAGCGCTGATTTTTCAGCGGCGGCGCGCAGGAATCCGCGCTCGCCCGATTTGACGCCGTTTCCCGATAGTGTATAAACAACACGCATGAAGAACGCACCTTTGCCTGAGAACAAAAATAACAAGACTATCGACTGGCCGGAAAACAAAATCCGCTGGTTGATCTACTACTATCTTGTCGGCGTGGTCGTTTCCCTATACGTGATGATGTTCGTCGAGATGACCGTGAAATGGCCTTTTTCGTATCTCATGGGTTTGATTGTTATTGCGGGCGTCCTCCCGATCAGCGTTTCCGCTTTTAGCGTGGTATGCGCCACGCACGGTTGGCTCAAGAGATGGCTCTGATGTACGCCCGCCTCCGCGATTGGATGTTCCGCAACAGCATTCCGATCATGTCGTTGATCTTGTTCGGCGTGTGGTCGTTTGGCTATCTTTTTATCGGGCATATGGTCGATCCGTCAAAAGGCGTCTCGTTGGCGACCTCGGCTGACAATGACATTCCTTACGTCAAACTCGCCCTGTACCCGTATTTGGCGCTGTATGCGCTTTTTCTGATGCCGTTTTTTCTGGTCAAGGACAAAGAATTCTTCCGCGTTTTCACGTGGTCGTATATCACCGTGATGGTGTTCAGCTACCTGATTTTCTGGAACTTTCCCGTGACCTTGCATCACCAGCCGAACACGGTTACCGACTTGACCACGTGGGGCCTGTCCATCTTGTACAGCGCCGACCCGCCGGTGAATTGCTTTCCCAGCATGCACGCGGCGATGGCGATGATGGCGGCGCTGACGATTCTGGAAATCAGCGCACCCAAAGGCATTTTCGCGATGGCGGCCACGTTGGGCATCGGCATCAGCGCCCTGCTGCTCAAACAACATTACATCGCCGACATTCTCGGCGGCTTCGGCCTCGCGGCGATCACCTACTATATCTACTTCAAGCAACGCATTTTGGAAACGCTTTCGCGCGACCTGAGACGCGGCTACGCGGCCGTCGATCAATACATTGATGAGGCGATCGAAAAACGGCTGGAATCGATCATTGACCGGCGCGTGGAGGCCAGATTGAAGGACCTGCTCGCGCGGCGCAAGATCAACGGACCAAACGACGACGCCCCTCCCTCAGCCTAGTTTTTCCGTCTGCCGGCGATCGTAAGGTTTGTCGGGCCGCGCGCGCCAGTACGTCGGCGCCGCCGGATCCCACTTGCGGTCGAAGAAATCCACGCGGAACAGGCGCAGCAGCAGGCCGATCGGCGCGAAGAGAATCAGCCAGGCGAGGGTGAGGATCACGCGGGTCATCGCCCAATTGAGTTTGTTGGCCAGCCACATCCAACCGCGAAAGATCGGGCGCAGCAGCGGCTTCGCGAACAGGCCGAGCGCGGCGATCAGCACGGCGCCGCCGCCGAGATACGGCCACGTCATCCGACCTTTCCAGTAGGCGATGCCGGCCAGCACCGCCAGAATGCCGGCGAGGGCCAGCGCGAAATTGCGGATATCTTTCTTCTCGTCGCGTTTCGCCATGTCTTAATCCGGTTGAAAATGTTTGCGCCAATCGAATTTTTCTTTCGGCGCGGGTTGCTCGTGTTTGTGCAGGAGGAACGGCCCGAGCACGAGCGCGTCCATCTCGGTGCGCATGAAGCAGCGGTAGGCGTCTTCCGGCGTGCAGACGATGGGCTCGCCGCGCACGTTGAAGCTGGTGTTGATGACCACCGGCACGCCGGTCAGCTTCTCGAACTCGACGAGCAACTGGTGGTACAGCGGATGATCGATGTCGTCGACCGACTGCAGTCGCGCCGAGCCGTCGACATGCGTGATCGCCGGCACCACGCTGCGCTGCACGTAGAGTTTCGCCAGGCCGCGCAGCTTGTCCTGCTGGGCCGGCGCGTCGGGATTCAACCGTTTTTGCGCGACTTGCGCGACCAGCAGCATGTACGGCGAGGGGTGCGTGATATCGAACCACTCGCTCATTTTCTCGAAGGCGACCGAAGGCGCGAACGGCCGGAAGCTCTCGCGGTATTTGATTTTGAGGTTCATCGTTTTCTGCATTTCCGGGCTGCGGGCGTCGCCCAGAATGCTGCGCGCGCCCAGCGCCCGTGGGCCAAACTCCATGCGGCCCTGCAGCCAGCCGACGACCTTCGCGTCGGCGATCAGCTTCGCCGAGGCCGGCGCGATTTCCTCCTCGGCGAGCCGGTGATACGGCGCGTTGTTTTGCCGCAGGAACGTCTCGATCTCAGCCGGCGAAAAAACCGGACCCAGGAAACTGCCCCGCTGCTGGTCGCGTCCGTCCGCGCGCGGCCGCCGCGGCTGGTCGAGATACTGATGCCAGGCGAAGAGGGCCGCGCCCAGCGCGCCGCCGGCATCGCCCGCCGCGGGTTGAATCCAGAGGTCCGCGAACGGTCCTTCGCGCAACAGCGCGCCGTTGCCCACGCAGTTCAGCGCGACACCGCCCGCGAGGCAAAGGTTCTTCTCGCCGGTCTGCCGATGCACGTGACGGCAGGTCTTGAGCATCACCTCTTCGGTCACCACCTGGACCGAACGCGCCATATCCATGTGGCCCTGCGTCACCTCGGTTTCCGGCAGCCGCCGCGGGACGCCGAACAGCTTCTCGAAACGTGCGCCGGTCATCCGCAGGCCGTGCAGGTAGGTGAAGTACTTCATGTTGAGTTTGAAGCTGCCGTCTTCCTTGATGTCGATCAACTCTTTCTTGATCAGGTCGACGAAACGCGGTTCGCCGTAGGGCGCCAGGCCCATCACCTTGTATTCGCCCGAATTGACGCGGAAGCCGAGAAAGTAGGTGAACGCCGAGTACAACATGCCGATGCTGTGCGGGAAGTGGATTTCCGCTTCGAGCTTGATTTTGTTGCCGGCGCCGCGGCCCCAGCTCATCGTCGTCCACTCGCCGACGCCGTCGAAGGTGATGAACGCCGCGCGTTCGAACGGGCTGGGGAAGAAGGCGCTGGCCGCGTGGCTTTCGTGGTGCTCGGGATAAAGCTGCGGGCCGGCGTAGTCCAGTTCGCGCTGGAGCACCTTGGGCATCAGCAGCTTCTGCTTCAGCCACAGGGGCATGGCCATCAGAAAGCTCGGCAGGCCCAGCGGCGCGACGTTGAGGTAGGTGCGCAGCAGGCGCTCGAACTTGCGGAACGGTTTGTCGTAGAAAACGACGAGCTGCACGTCGTCGATACGCAGACCCTGATCGCGCAGCACGAACTGCACGGCGTGTTCGGGGAAGTTGTGATCGTGCTTGACGCGCGTAAAGCGCTCCTCCTGGGCGGCGGCGGCGATCTCACCGTCGCGCACCAGGCAGGCCGCGCTGTCGTGATAGAACGCGCTGATCCCGAGAATGTTCATCCCTAGTTCACCTCATCGGCCGCCCGGCGGTTGCGCGGGGTCGGCAGCCCGTCGCGGCGCACAAAAAAGAAGCTGACCGCGCGCGTGGTCAGCTCGGCGAGGTGCATTCGCGCCAGCAACGCGTGGGCTTCTTCGCTGGGATAGTCGCCCAGGACGCCCGTGCGCCACGTCGATCGTGGCAATTTAGCCAACGCCGCGCCGGTGTCAACCGCGCGGGCCCAGACCCACGTGGCCGGCCGGGGCAGGGCGTCGGCGGCCAACATCCGTAAGGGGTCGTCGCGCGGCGCCCACGAGAAAATGAACAGGTCGACATGCGCGCGAAACGTGGTCTGCTCAATCTGATAGAACAACCGCTTCGCCTTGATCGCCGCGTTCAGATCATAGGGCGCGCGCGTCCGTTCGCGGCGGGGCAGGTACGCCGAACGCACCAGCAGGCTGTAGCGGGCCAGGCCCTGGCACATCGACCCGCAATAACCGCCGGGGCCCTGTTCATCGCCCACGACATCGGCCCCATCGAGCAGAATCGTGACGACGTCGGGTTGGTACATGAAGCCGAAGCGCAGCAGAAACGCGGCGATCATCGTCAGGTTGTATCCCGGCACGCCCGCGTTGAGCACCTCGAACTTGCCGACGAAATACTGGTCGAGCTGCTTCTGCAGTAGCGCCGCGTAGGTTTTTTCTTCGGGCACGCGCCAGCCGAAAGTTTTTTCGTCGCCCAGCAGCAGCACGCGATAGACGCCCGGCGCTTTGGGCGTATGCGCGTTGGGTCCGCGCAGACCGAGTTGGTTGATGCGCACGTCCACGCCGGCGAAGCGGTCCCGCAGCCCGCCGCGATTGCGGAATAAGGTCGGATCGACTTTGAGCGTTTCGTAATACCGTTCGCGCTCTTCCGGGTCATTCAGCCCGAAATCCGGACCGAGGCGGAGAAACACCTCCGCCGCTCCGCCGAGCACCAGCAAAGCATAGCAGACCAGCACCGCCCACGACCACCAGCGCAGGCGACGTTTGGCTTTTTTGCCGTCATTTTGTTCGTTGTCGGTCATGACGCCACTTGCGAGGGAACATGATAATATCTTATAACACAAAGGTTTTCTGCGGGTCAACTTGGGTTTTTGATTGAGTGCAAAGCGCTTTTCGACGAAAAGAAATACAAGTTGACACTGACGAAACGGCTTCTCTACGATATCATCGGTTTGTTTCATTTCGAACGAGGGAGGTTACGATGAGTCGCAGGTCATGGTCAGCGTTGCTGATGTTGATGTGCTTTTCCGCCTTTTTGTTGGCCGGGAGTTGCGATGTGAAGAAGAAGCACATCAAATTGTCGGATCTCGACAAGGGTCTCAAGAAGTACGAAAAAACCCAGTGGGACGGCGTCGCCAAGAAAAAAGTCGATTACGTCGTCTCCGGCAATGAAAAAGTCGATCGTTTCGCGTTTGATTCCGCGGTGGCGTACGCGTCGCTGGTTCAGGCCCGCTACGTCGCGGACCGAGTGAGCAGCCAACTGGCCAAGCTGAAAAAGACGAAGAGCACGAAGGATCGCGAGGCGGCGCAGGAAAATCTGAAGATCGCGCGCACCATTCTCGAAGACGCGGTCAATAGCGCCCCCAAGCTGTACAAGGCGGGCGAAGACCTGGTGAACCACGCGTCCTCGCTGCTCGGCAACGCGGCGCAGTTGCCGCAAATGATCGAAGCGATGAAGCAGTCGCTGAAGGATCTGAGCAACGTGATCAGCGACGGTCCGGGCGTGTTGAAGCACGTGGTCCGTCTGTCGCAGGATTTGTCCGGGCTGTGACCGAGGTTCCGCTGTTTCGCCAACGGGAAGGGAGGGAACGCAGATGGAATGGTTCACGACCAATTGGGCCCTGATCGCCGATGCCTTCACGAACGGGCATTACTTTACGGGTTTGACCAACCCCCTGGGCCTGCTCATCACCGGGACCCTCGTGTTTTTCGGGTTCGTGCTCCCGCGTTTTCGCAAAACGATCTTCCTGATTGTCGGCGGCGGTTGGGCCTATCTGACCGTGCACCATTTTACGCTGGAGAAGACCGTGGTCGACCTGCAGTCCTTCGACGCGGTGCACGGGACGTCCTCGATCGGCAACATGGCGCTGTTTTTTCTCAGTTGCGCGATCATCACCGGCGTCTTGCTCTACTTCATTCTCGTTCGCGACTGAGTCGACCGCGCGTTCTCGATGAGCAAGCGCATCGGCATCACGACCACCGTCCCGCACGAGATCATCGTCGCCGCGGGCTGCACACCGGTCGATCTGAACAACCTGTTCCTCGCCGAGTTCGATCGCGCGCGCCTGCTCGACCTGGCCGAAGCCGAGGGCTTTCCGCCCGGCGTGTGCGCGTGGATCAAGGGCATTTACGCGGCGGTGCGGACCGGCGCGGTCGACGCGGTGGTCACGGTGCTTTCCGGCGACTGCTCCAACACCCGCGCGCTGGCCGAGGTGCTGCGGCATCGCGGCGTCGAGACCATTCCCTTCACTTTTCCGAGCGCGCCCGAAGCGCCGGCGGTGGCGGCGGCGCTCGCCGACTTCGCGGAGCGGTTGGGGGTCACGCTCGCGGCCGCCGAGGAAGTCCGTCGCGGCTGGGCGCCGCTGCGCGCGCGGTTGGTCGAGTTGGATCGCCTCGCCTGGGATGAGGGCCGGATCACCTCGCGTGAATTGCACACCTGGCTCGTTTCGGCGAGCGACTTCGAGGGCGACGCCGACGCGTTCGGGCGCCGGCTGGACGAGTTTCTGCGCGAGGCGCGCGAACGTCCGCCGGCGAAATTTCGCTTGCGTGCGGCGCTGCTCGGCGTGCCGCCGATCTTCGACGATTTGTTCGAGACGCTGGAGCAGCGCGGCGCTCGCGTCGTCTTCACCGAGACGCCGCGCCAGTTCGCCATGCCTTATCGCTGCGCCGACCTGGTCGAACAATTCTGCCGCTACACCTATCCGTATGACCTGCGCCATCGGCTCGCCGATCTGCGCGCTGAATTTCCGCGGCGGCGAGTCCACGGCGCGATCAACTACGTGCAATCATTCTGCCACCGCCAGATCGAGGACATCGTCCTGCGGGAAACGCTGCCCGCGCCGGTGCTCGCGCTCGAAGGCGATCGGCCCGGTCCGCTCGGCGGGCAGGCGCTGACGCGACTCGAGGCGTTTTTGGAGATGCTGCGGTGAGTCGCGTGTTTCGTCTGGTCAGTCTCGGTTGCGCGAAGAATCTGGTGGACAGCGAGACCGTGGCGGCCGCGTTGTTGCGCCGGGGCTGGACGATGACGCCCGACGGCCCGGCGGACCTGGTGCTGGTGAACACTTGCGCTTTCGTGGAAGACGCGGCGCAGGAGTCGGTTGACGCGCTGTTGGCCGAAGCCGAGGGCAAGCGACGCGGTGAGGCGCGGTGGTTGGCCGCGGCGGGATGTCTGCCGCAGAAGTACCTGCGCGATCTGGCCGACGCAATGCCCGAGCTCGACTTGGTGGTCGGCGTGGGCGATTTGTGGCGGCTCGACGAACTGGTCGAGCGGCTGGCGGCGAGCGGCGAGCGGCAGGTGGCCGTGGCGCCGCCGACCGAGGCGCGCGCGATCGAATTGCCGCGCGTGTTGTCGACGCCGCCGCACCGCGCGTACCTGAAAATCGCCGACGGCTGCTCGAACGACTGCGCCTATTGCATCATCGGCCGGCTGCGCGGCCCTTTTCGCAGCCGGGCGTGGGACGCGGTGCTCGCCGAAGCGCGCGAGCTGGTCGGGCGCGGCGTCATCGAGCTCAGCCTCGTCGCGCAAGACCTGACGCGCTACGGTCTCGACCTGCGACCGGAGTATAGCCTCGTGCGGCTCCTGCGCAGCCTCGACGAAATCGAGAGCTTACGTTGGCTGCGTCTGCTCTACGTGCACCCGGCGCGCGTCGACGAAGAGCTGGTGCGCACGATGCTCGCCAGCCGCACGGTCGTTCCGTATCTCGACGTGCCGCTGCAGCACGTCAGCGATCGCGTGCTGGCGCTGATGAATCGTCCGCAGACGCGCGAGACGACGGAGCGCGTCGTCGCCCTGCTTCGCGAAACTGCGCCGCACCTGGCGATTCGCACGACGTTCCTGCTCGGACATCCGGGCGAGACCGAGGACGACGTGGCCGAACTGCTCGACTTCATGCGCCGCCGGCGTTTCGATCANNACGCCGGCATACGCGTTGCCGGATCGCGTCGACCCGGATGTCGCCCGCGAACGAGTCGACCGCGTGATGGCCGCGCAGCAGGAAATCAGCCGCGAGCATCTGCGCGAGAAGATCGGGCAGACCGTCGACGTGCTTATTGAGGAAGTGCTGCACAAGCACGATGAGACGGCTTACTCGCACGTCGGCCGCATTCCGCAGCAGGCGCCGGAGGTCGACGGCGTGACTTA
The DNA here is from genome assembly GCA_003170555.1 of Deltaproteobacteria bacterium. Lineage (GTDB taxonomy): Bacteria > Lernaellota > Lernaellaia > Lernaellales > Lernaellaceae > FEN-1099. The sequence continues at coordinate 14,498 of PMZC01000182.1, read as the reverse complement.
CGTGCGCGCGCCCGCCGAGGGCTCATGCCGCGAAGGTCAAATCGTGCGCGCGAAAATCACGACGACGGATGTGTATGATCTGTTCGGCGATCTGGTCTAGCGGCAATTCTCCAGGCACAGCTTGATCGACATGCACAGGCCCTTGTTGTGGAACACGCATTCGTCGGCGCAATGCCAGTCGTAGGCTTTGTCGTCAACGCAGTATGACGTCGCCTGGTCCGCCGACGGATACGCGCCCTGGTACATGGGCATCGACAGGCTGCACTCGTCGTAAATTTGATAAACGAGATTCGTGCAGTCGGTCTCGGTGAGATGATGGTCGTTGGGCTCGCCGTTGCACGCCGCGGTGAGCACGATGGCCGCCATTAGCGCCAGAAAAGTAATACTTCTCATGTTGGTCCTCCCATGTGATCAGCCGCACCCGCACGCGGCCGAATCGTGTTTCTTCTCGCGATCGCTCGCCGGCGTCGGCGTCTCGTCAGGCGGAATCGACGTGTCGTCGTCCGCGCAGTTTTCGTCCGCCGCGCCGTCGCAGTTCTGATCGATCTGGTCGCCGCAGATTTCCGGCGCGCCCGGATAGATCGTCGGATCGTGGTCGTTGCAATCGTCGCCGTTGCACTGCGGACCGGGCGAGCGATCGCCGTCGGCGTCGCACGACAAATCGCCCAGCGCCCAACCCGCGAGGCTGAACGGCTGGGCCGTCTGCAGGCTCGCGGCGTATACGCGAACGATCCACGAACCCGCGGCCGGCTTTTCGACGCGCACCTGCTCGACGTTGTCGCGGTGGTTTTCGCCCGGCGCCGCGGCCTGCGTCGGCTGCTGCGGATCGAGCACCCAGGGCAGATGCACGGCCGCATCCGGACCGACCAGGCGCAACTCCAGATCGTTGACCAGCGTCTGCGCGGCGGTTTCCGCGGCCGGCGGATCGTCCCACGCCAGCGTCACTTCGAGGACCGGAGTATCGGCGGGAACGTCGAGCGGAATTTCGACCACGTCATCCGCCGCGCCGATCGCGCCGGTCGCGAAGGCGTCGTATTGCAGCATCGCCGCGGCGGCCGCGAGATCGAGCTCGCCGTAGCCGGTGGTGAACGACGGTCCGGCGCCGAGCGGGTGCGCGGCGGCGATAAGCAGCGCTTTGATCAGCGACGGCCGCGGGATGACGGCGCGCCGGTCCGCCAGTTGTTTGAGCAGCGCCGCGCCGCCGGTGATCTGCGGGGCCGCCATGCTCGTGCCGCACCAGCCTTCGCCGCCGTAGGAATCGGGCGGCAGCGTCGATTCGACGTAGCCTTTGCCGGGAAACTCGCAGCCCAGCGCCGTCACGTCGGGTTTGACGCGGCCGTCGGCGGTCGGCCCGCGGCTCGAAAAGTTGCTCAATGCGCGGCCGTCGTCGGTCGAGCCGACGGTGATGACGTTCTTCGCCGTACCCGGCGGCGGCAGGCTGGAAAAGCCGGCGCGCGCGGCGATGCCGCAGTCGGTCGCCGTTCCCATATTGCCGGCCGCGAAGGTGAATCCCAACGTCGCTGCGCCGAAGGCGATCGCCTCGTCATAGCCGGCGGTAAACTCGTCGTACGCATTGAGGTACTCGCAATTGTTCTGATCGTCGCCGATCAGGTACACCCAACTATTGTTGGCCCAGAACGCGCCGGTGGCCTGCGCCGCGGGCACATCGGCCAGCGGGTCGCTGAAGTCCCACGAGTAGATCGCCGCCGCGGGCGCCACGCCGCGATACCGGCGATCGCTCGAGTGCGAACCGTCCCCGGCCATCGTGCCGGTGACGTGGGTCGAGTGCTCGCTGACGTCGACGTGACGCATGATGTGCAGGCGATCGCCGAAGTCCGGATGCTGAATGTCGCCCTCGTCCCAGATGGCCAGCGTCACGCCGTCGCCGTCGAGATTCCACGGCGCGGCCTGCACGAAATCGGCGCCGATCATGCGCCGCACGACATCGTTGGCCGGACGAAAGCGCGGCCGCGGTCCGTCGACCGCCCACACGTCGGGATCGCGCAACAACTGATCGAGTTCGTTTGATCCGCGCACGATCAACGTTTGCGTCGGCCGATCGGTTCGACGTACGCGAAACACGGCCGATCCGCCCGCGTCGAGACTAGGTCCGCGTTTTTCAGCGGGCGTCAGCAAACCGCACCAGCGAACAAAATTCGGCAACGACTGCGGCGCCGCAACGGGCCGGACGATCCAGCCGTCCGGCGGAACCGGCGCCAGCCATTTCAGGCCATACGCGATCGGCTGTCGCTGCGCCGGCAGGACAAAGCGGCGATCAACGCGGACCAAAAAAGGGTGCTTCGCTTCGACCAGGCTCGCCCAACGAAGCTGCCGGTCGTGCAGCGGCAAGTCGGGAGCGAGCGCGACGGCCTGTTGAAAACGCAAGAACGGCGTCGGCGCCGCGCCGGCCATCCATAGCGGAACGAGCAGCAGCAGCGGAATCAATCGCTTCATCGGGTCAGTATATCCGGCGGCAGGCAAAAAGAAACGGGCCGCTTGGCCGGTCTCACGTGGCCGGCAAGCCCTGGTTCACCTCGAATTGATAGCCGTGTTCGGCCAGGAACTGGTGGGTGATCCCGGTGTTCTCTTGTTCGAAGAAAATGGACATCGTGAAGTTCAGAATGGTCGGCACCGAGCGAATCTGCGGAATATAGAAATAGACGTCGGTGTGTTGGCTCGTGACCTCAAACGTCACCTCGTATGATCCGGCCTTGGTGGCGTTCGGGTTGTCCAACTGGATCAAGCCTTGCAGCGTCGAGTCGTGGAAGCGTTGCCATTCTTCGAGGTTCAGCTCGAAATGGATGCGCGTGCCGACCAGTCCTTTGCGGTGCGAAAAAGAGATATTGCCGACCGACGCGCCGTTGGTGTAGCCGAAAATCTGATCGGTCGTGACGTTCAGATCGTAGCCCACCGAATCGTTCAGCGCGCTCTGGTTGGCTTGGTTCAACGGCGCGCAGTTCACGCCGCCCAGCAAAACCATCGCGACGATCGCGTACAGCAGACGGNNTCCCTCCGTCAAACGGTTGGTCGGAAATCGCCGTGCCTTTTATTTCCTATGCCAGGGCGGGGCCGATGTCAACCGACGGTCCGCAATCACCCGCCCGCGAAATCGACCCGCCACCGCGGAGTCATCAAATGGCGTTCCGTGACCGTCAACGCACGGCTTGACCCACCGTAGCGGAAGCGGGTAAGAAGGATAAATCCTAAGCGTTTTCCACGGGGAGGTGACCATGTTTGCTCGGTTTTTCCGTTGGCTGCGCAGCTTGTTCGGCGGCGCGATCGAATCGCTGGAAGACCCCGAGAAAATTTTGAAGCAGAACATCCGGGACATGAACGACCAGGTCCCGAAGATGAATCAGTCGATCGCCATGATCAAAGCGAACGCGACGCTGCTCGAAAATCGCCAGCACGAGCGGCAGAGCAAGGTCGAGGAATTGAAGGCCAAGATCAAAGCGTCGTTGCAGGCCGGGCGGCGCGATCTGGCGCTGAACTTTGCGACCACGCTGGAATCGATCATGAGCGACATGGCGGCCGATGAGGAGCAACTCAAAATCAGCCGCGAGGCCTTCGACAAGGCGATGAAGGTCAAGGAGGCGTTCTTGATCGAGAAGAAGCGCAAGATCGACGAGGTGCAGCGCGCCGTNNCGCAGGTGCAGGTGTTCGGCGCCCAGAAGTACGCCGTGCGCGTCCAGGTGGACCCCGACAAACTCGCCGCGCGGGGCATCGGCATCGACGAGGTGCAGCGCGCCGTCGCCAAGAATCGGCAAGGCGAATGGGAGAGAAAGGTCGCGGACGCGATGGAATCGTTCGAAGTCGGCGGCATCGACCAGACCCACGACGAGATGATCGAACGCGTCAACCGGCAGGCGGCGCTGAATCAGGCGCGCATGTCGATGGCGCTCGACAACGTCGACGTCAGCGGCATCGAGATCGAAAAGGAAGCGCAGAAGATTCAGGCCAACGAATTGCTCAAGCAGTTTGAAATGGAACTGGGGTTGGCTTCGCCGGCGCCGGTCGAAGAGAAGACGCTGGGGCCGGCCGAGCAGGCGGTGGTGCAGGCCGCGCCGGCCGCGCAGGAGGTCGCCAAGACGGTCGGACCGAAAAAGGTAACCGAATAGCCGGCCGAATCCGGCGTGTAACTTTGCATGGGGTAAAGAGTTTTTATTCGTACGGGGTGAAGTTTCCGGTCAAGCGACGGGGTTTTTCCGCCGAATAGCCTTATAACCTTGGGGGCAAGGGTAGCGCCGACGATGGACGAGCTTTTCTCGTTTGCCTGGGAGTACCTGGCGTCCAACGCGCGGGTGGTCGCGCTGCGCTTCGACGCCGATCTGCGCGTCGTCGAGGCCGGCACGGGCTGCACGACGGTGCTCGGCTATCCGCCGGAAGAACTGGCGGGCCGCAGCTTTTACGAATTAATGGCGCCCGACGCGGAAGGTCAGTCGGAGCGCCTGCTCGAATCCGGACGTTTCACCGGCGAGATGATCACGATTCGCGCCGCGTTGGACCGCCAGGTCGAGCTCATCGCGTGGTACATCAGCACCGACGACGGCGCGCTGCTGCTGGCCGAAACTCCGCAAGCCGGCTCGCGGCACATCGCCGACATCACCCTCGAGCTGCACAAGAAGGCGTTCACGCTGGCCAAGTCGAGCGAGGATCTGCGCCGCCGCAACGCGTACCTCGAACTGGCCAACCGGCAGATTCGCGATAGCCAGGTGACCGACCCGGCCACCGGGTTGTATCGCCGCAATCATCTCGACCGCCTGCTGCGCGCCGAGTGGGAGCGCACCAAGCGGCACGTCAACGATTTGGGCTTCATGCTGGTGAGCGTCGACGGCCTGCCCGCGCTGCGCGAATTGCAGGGCGACGACGCGGCCGACCGCGTGCTGCGCGGCGTGTCGCGCGTGCTGGAAAACCGCAAACGCGTCTTCGACATCCTCGGCCACTTCGACGCCGACTCCTTCTTTTTCGTCTTGCCGCATACCTCGCTGAGCGGCGCGCGCGAACTGGCCGACCGGCTGCTGGTCATGCTGCGCAACCGCGAAATCCGCGCCGGCGAATACCCGTTCCGCATCGCGCTCTCGATCGGCGTGGCGTGCTACCATCCGCGCCAGTATCCGGTGAAGAGCCACGAGGAACTCATCCACCTCGCCATGGACGCCCGCACCCAAGCCCAACTCGCCGGCGGCGACCAGCTCATCTCCACCCAATCGCCGATGGCCAATCTCCGCGCGATTCCGTGAGCTCATAATATCATTCATTATACGTTTCGTTAGTCTCGACCTGTTTTGTTTTGCCGCTTGACCTCCGTGCCTAGAAATAATTATTATCGAACAGACTTGTAGCCAGCCGTGGGAGTGAGAGGGGGAGGGGAAAATGACAATCCATTTGGTTGACGGCCGCACAATCGACAAAAGAAATAACATCCTCGCCTTCTCTCTTCTTGTTTTCATATTGACAATATTTGCCCTTCTCACGGCTAACGGCTTTGCCTTCGGGGGCCAGACTTGTCTTACCGTGAAATACGATCCGGAAGGAAATTTGCAGTGGGCCGCCCAGTACCTGAGTGATTGTTTCAGTCCAAGTCTTGTTACCAACGATGCCGGTCAGGTCTACGTTGTGCAGCAATCAACCTTGATCAAATATGACAACGACGGCAGTGAGTCATGGGTGGCGACGTACCCGAACGAAAGTTATCTGACTTCCATTGTAGCAAACGGGCCGCAGTATTTTCTTGTCGCCGGCTCGCAAACACCGCCAACGGTTCCCGGAAACCGAATGGATGTCGCGCGCTATGACGAGAATGGTGACCCGGTTTGGACCGCGAACGCCACGGTCGATTCCGGCTGGGCGGTTGATTTGGCTCTCGGCCCGACGGGCGCCGTGGCGGTTGCCGGGGTGACAACCGGATTAGATTCTTTCGTTGACTGTCTGGTGGTGCAGTTTTCGGCCGATGGGACCGAGGACTGGCGCGCGACCTACCACGTCGACGGCCTCGATTGCCTGGCCGAGGCGGTGACGATCGATGCTGACAGCAACGTCATTGTCACCGGCGGCGCCGAGACATCACACCGCGCCGTAACCGTGAAATACGACCAAGACGGCAATCAGCTCTGGGCCGTAGAAGATATGGGGGCCTACGCCTTGGATGTCACCACCGACAGCGAACGCAATGTGCTGGTTACCGGCGCCAAAGACGGCGGATACTATACGCTCAAATATGATTCAAGCGGCAATTCGCTATGGTCGGCGACATGGTTCGGCCCCGGCGGGTATCTTGCCGATCATGCGGTCGCGCTGGCGTTGGACTCCGCGGAAAATGTGATTGTCAGCGGCCTCGCCTATGACGGCGAGAACGACGTCGCCGATATCGCCACGGTCAAGTACGACGGTGACGGAAACGAATTGTGGGTCGCCAACCTGGCGAATTCGCGCGACCACGACTCCGCGGGCGTCGCCGTGGATTCATCGGATAACGTGGTGATCGCCGGAACGGAGCTGGAAGAAGTTATTCCGCCAAATCATTATGTTGTGGTCAAGTATGATCCGGACGGAAACGAGACGTGGACCAACCGCTATGATGATCCAGGATTCTATCGGCGCGGGCTCACAGCATTGGCTCTGGACGAAAACGGGGCCGTTTATGTGACGGGGGAAGCGGATCTTGCTCCGGATGACGATACCGCGCCGCCCGTCGATGATGATGCTGACGACGACACGGTTACCGACGACGATAATACGCCGGACGACGATACTGCATCTGACGACGACACCGCGCCGGATGACGATCTTATCGTCGATGACGACAACACATCAGACGACGATTCCACCGGCTGCGGTTGCTGATTGGTCTGCTGTAACCCCTTACGTTGTTGACACCTTCCGAGCTAAAGGATACGTTCACCGGCGGCAGGCGGCGAAGGGGAGAAGATGTTCGATATCGGCTGGGGTGAGATTGTTCTGATCCTCATCATCGCGCTGATGGTGGTGGGGCCGGGCAATCTGCCGAAGGTCGCGCGCCAACTGGGCAAGACGGCGGCCTGGCTGCGCCACCTGATGCTGACGCTCCAGCGCGAAATCAACATGGAGTTGCGCCAGTTAGAACTAAAAGACCTCGAACGCCGCCCCGCTTCGACCGCGCCGCCAGCGACCCCGCCGGCCCAACCCACCGCCGAAACGCCGAGCGGCGGAACGGCATACGATCAATCGCCGCCTCCGCCCGAAACGACCGCGGCTGCTGAGCAGTCGCCGCCCGCGAAGGTGTTGCATGATCTGCCCGCGGCTTTGGGTTCGCCCGCGTCGCCGGAAACGGAAGTCCCGCCGGCCGAGGAGCCGAAACCGTGAGCGAACGCCCGCCGTCCGCTCCCCCCGTCCAGGAATTGCCCGATCTGCCGAACCCCGACGGCAACATGGGGATCATCGACCATCTGATCGAACTGCGCCGCGCCTTGCTGCGCAGCCTGATTGCGGTCACCGCAGCCAGTGCGGCCGGCCTTTATTTCTCCCGCGATATTTTCCACATCCTCGCGCTGCCGATCATGGAGGTCTACGCGAAACTCGGGATCGATCAGAAGCTGATCTTCACCTCGCCGCCCGAGGGCTTCGTGACGTTTCTCAAGGTCGGTCTGTTTACGGGCTTTCTGGCCTCGACGCCGCTGTGGATGTTTTTTCTCGGGCGGTTCATCTGGACCGGGCTGAAGCTCGGCGAAAAACGTTTCTTGCTCTATTTCGTCGGCATCGGTTCGCTGCTGTTCGTCGTCGGCGGCGCGTTCGGCTACTTCGAAATTTTTCCCATCGGCCTGACGTACTTCATCGGCAATTTCAACAGCGACTACTTGCGCGCGTTGATCAGCACCCGCGAGTACTTCTCGTTCGCCGCCACGCTGATCGTCGCGTTCGGGTCCGCGTTTCAATTGCCGCTGGTGCTGTTCATTCTCGGACGCCTGGGCGTGGTGACCGCGCGCCAATTGCTGCGCGGCTTCCGCTGGGGCGTGGTGGTCATCTTCATCGTCGCGGCGATTCTCTCGCCGCCCGATGTGATTTCGCAGACCGGTCTGGCCGTGCCGCTGTGCCTGCTTTACCTGGGGGGCGTCGCCGCCGTCGCGTTGTTCGGCAAGAAGAAGAAGGTCGAAGAAAAGACGGGCGATGAGGAAGAGCAGAAAGGCGGGTTGGCCGGTTAGTGCGGCAGGCAGGTTGCAAAGTCGCAAATAACCGCTTTAATAGAGAATCGTGCGTGGTGTGAGGCGGAGGAGATTTGATCCGACTGCGATTCGCCGGTATTTGGCTCGTGCTCGCGCTGCTGGCGGTGCTCGGTTGTCACGCGACGACCGCGAACGGCCCCGGCGCCGCATCGACGGATAACGGCGACGACGCGTGGTGGCGACAAGCGGCCAGTCCCGCCGACGACCGGGCTTTGCGCGAGCGCGTCCACAGCATGGTCGACACGGTGCGACAGCGGCGCGAAGTTTACCGGCTGGGCCCGGAAGACAAGCTGCGCATCACGATCTGGAACCGTCCCGACCTGAGTAAGGAGACCCGCATCCGTCCCGACGGCGTGCTTTTCGTGCCGCTGGTCGGCAACATCCAGGCCGCGGGCATGACCGTCTCTGAGCTGCAGGCGTATATCGTTCAACATCTGGGGCGCGTGCTCCGCGAGCCGCAGGTGGACATCGAAATCCTCGAGTACGCGAGCAAGATGTTTTATCTGCTCGGCCAGGTGATGAAGCCCGGCATGTATCCGGTGACGGCGACGACGACCGTGCTCGAGGCGGTGGCCATCGGCGGCGGGCCGACGGAAAAAGCGAACCTCGAAGGCTCGTGCCTGCTGCGACAGGGCCTGGTGGTGCCGATCAATTTCAACGCGCTGTTCCAGCAGGGCGACATGAGCCAAAACCTGATGCTCGCCGACGGCGACGTGATTTTCCTGCCCAGCATCGACGACGCCAAGGTCTTCGTGCTCGGCGAGGTGAACCACGCCATGTCGGTGCCGATGCTCCACCGCCGCATGACGCTGTCCGAGGCCATCGCCGAAGCCGGCGGCTTCAACGAAATCACGGCGTACAAGCGCGGCATCAAAATCATTCGCGGCGGCCTGGCCAATCCGCAGGTGTTCACCGTCAACTACGAAGACATCCTGCGCGGCCGCCGACCCGACGTGGCGTACCTGCGCAACGGCGATATCGTGTTCGTACCGGCCGGCGGTCTGACCAAGTGGGACCGCGTGCTCGGCCAGTTGCTGCCCAACCTCAGCCGCATTGTGGTCGATGCGGCCGCCGTCGATTCGTTGACCCATGGCAGGTAATCCGATGGAACTGCGCCAACGCACCACCGACGTGGGGATCGCCGACTACCTGCGGGTGCTATACCGGCGGCGCATCGTCGCGATTCTCACTTTCCTCGCCGTGGTCATCAGCGTCGCCGTGCACACCTTCCTGATGACGCCGATCTACGAGGCCTTCTCGCTCGTGCAGATCAAGGAAGAGACGAGCGAGTCGCTGATGCTCAAGGAATTGATCCGCATGAACCGCACCAACCCGGTCGCGGCCGAGATGGAGATCATCGGCAGCCGCACCGTGGCCGAGGCGGTCGTGCGCGAATTGCATCTCGACGTGGCGGTGCTCGATCATTCGTCCGGCCTGAATGTTCAACTGAAGGAAGTGAACCTCGCCGCCGATCGCCGCGGCAAGACCCTCGACGTGGAGTTCATCAACGACCAGGGCCGGTTCCAGGTCGCGTACAAGGGCGAGAAACTCGGCGAGGGCGACCTCGTTTCCGGCTGCCGCGTCCAGGGCCTGCAATTTCAAGTCGAGATGGCGAAACCGCACAAGGGCGCCGCGTTCAAGTTCGTGCAACGGCCGTTCGACGAAACGGTGCGGATGGTGCAGACCAACCTCGGCGTGACCGAGATCGGCGACAAGACCGACATCGTCAAAGTCGTCTATCGCAGTCAGTTCCCGGAGCTCGCGCGCGACATCGTCAACAAGACCGTGGAAGTCTATCGCCAGCAAAACATCGAAGAGAAAAGCGGCGAAGCGTCGAAGATGCTCGGGTTCATCGAGACCCAGCTCGAAGCGATCAGCGCCGACCTCAACCTCAGCGAAGACGACTTGCGCCGCTACAAGCAGGAAAACAAAATCGCCGCGCTGTCGCAGGAATCCGCCGCGCTGATTGACGCGGTGGCCAAGTTCGAGGTGCAGCGCGCCGAATTGCAGATCGATCTGTACAAGTACAGCGCGATGCTCGAGACCTTCCACCGCCAGGGCGTCGAGCAACTGTCGCTGCCGAGCTTGTCGTCGACCGAGGACACCGTGCTCGCCGGTCTGGGTATGAAGCTGGCCGAGTTGAAAGAAAAGAAAGGCTCGCTGCTGTCCGACCTCACCGAGAACGCGCCGGAGATCAAGGCGATCAACCTCGAGATCGAGGCGGTCGGGCGCCAGGTCGAGCAGGTGCTGCGGGAAACCGTGTCCAACATGCAGTCGCGGTTGGGGCGGCTCGGCGGCGTCGTCACCACTTACAACCAGCAGATCAGCAACCTGCCCGAAAAAGAACGCGCGCTGGCCGGCCTGATGCGGTCGAGCGAAGTCACCAGCCAGATTTATACGTTCCTGCTGCAGAAGCACGAGGAAGCGCGCATCGCCAAGGCGTCGACCATCGGCAATATCCGCGTAATCGACCTCGCCGTGACGCCCAAGGCGCCGATCAAGCCGAACGTGCGGCTCAATCTGCTGCTGGGCCTCGTCGCCGGTCTGCTGCTGGCGCTGGGCCTCGCGTTCTTCCTCGAGTTCATCGACGACTCGCTCAAGTCGATCGAGGAAGTCGAGCGCTTCGTCAACCGGCCGATCTACGGCGTGATCCCGCGCATTCCCGATTATCGCAAAGAAAAGGAGATGGAAGGCGTCAAGGCCGCGTCGGCCGCGCTGGTCACGCAGCACAGCCCGAAGAGCCCGATCTCCGAAGCGTTCCGCACCTTGCGCACGAACATTCATTTCGCCGACCCGGACCGCAAGATCGTTTCGCTGCTTATCACCAGCGCGGGGCCGAGCGAAGGCAAGTCGACCATCGTGTGCAACCTCGCGCTGACCATGGCCAACATCGAACGCAAAACGCTGCTCATCGACTGCGACCTGCGCAAGCCGAACGTGCACAACTTTTTCGAGTTCGAGCGCGACCCCGGCCTGACCAGCGTGTTGTCGCACGAAGCCAGTTGGCGCGACGTGATGCGCGGTACGACGGTCGACAACCTGTTCGTGATTCCCTCCGGCCCGATTCCGCCGAACCCGACCGAGATGCTGGGCAGCCGGCAGATGAAAGAGCTGTTGGCCGAACTCACCAAGGAGTTCGACATGATTCTGTTCGACAGCCCGCCGGTGCTGGCCGTAACCGACGCCGCCGTCCTCAATTCGGCGGTCGACGCGACGCTGCTCGTGGTCGAACTCGGCCGCAGCCGCGGTTCGGGCGTCGTGCGCGCCATCGCCCTGTTGGAGAAGGTCAAGGCCAACCTGCTGGGCATCGTCACCAACAACATTTTCGCCGGCTACAAATACGATTATGGTTATTATTCTTATTATTATTACTATTCAACCGACGGCAAGAAAAAGAGACGGCGGCGTCGCTCGCGCTACGGCTATTAGCCGACGGGGGCCGCGACCATGAAGCTGCTCATCGTCATTCCGGCGCTCAACGAGGAACAGGCCATCGCGGCGATCATCGAGCGGTGCCTCGCCGCACGCCCGGCGATCATCGCGCAAACGCCGGTGGACGCCATCGACATCACCGTCGTGTCCGACGGCTCGACCGATCGCACGACCGACATCGCGCGCGGGTATGCGCCGCAAATCAAGCTGATCAGCTACCGGCAGAATCGCGGCTACGGCGCGGCGATCAAGCTCGGCTGGCGCTATTCCGACGCCGACCTGCTGGGCTTTCTCGACGCCGACGGCACGTGCGCCCCGCTGTTCTTCATCACGCTGGTCAACCAACTGGTCGACGAGAAGCTGGACGTCGTGCTCGGTTCGCGCCTGAGCGCCGGCAGCCGGATGCCCGGTTTGCGGCGGCTCGGCAATCGGCTGTTCGCGGCGATGATCAATCTCCTCGCCTGGAGCCGCATCTCGGATTCGGCCAGCGGCATGCGCGTCGTGCGGCGCGCGGCGTTGGCGCGGCTGTCGCCGTTGCCCGACGGCCTCAACTTCACGCCGGCGATGAGTTGCCGCGCGGTGCTCGATCCGGAACTGCACATCGGCGAAGCCCCGATGCCTTACGCCGAACGCATCGGCGCGTCGAAGCTGTCGGCGCTGCGCGACGGCGTGCGTTTTCTGAAAATCATTCTCGACATCGCCACCACCTACCGCCCGTTTCGCGTCTTCGGTTCGCTCGGCCTGCTGATGGTGCTGCCCACCGTGTTCTTCGGCCTCGGCGCGCTGGCGCAGTACGCCGCGACCGGCCACGTGAAAGAGGGCATGATCTATCGCGTGCTGGCGATTCTCGTGCTGGGGTTCGGCGGCCTGTTCGTCTTCGGGATCGGCATGATCGCCGAACGCGTGGTCGAGTTGAAGATGCCGTGGATGCGGCCGCACCGCACGTTTTATCGCGTGGTGCAGCGGCTGACGCATTCGGATGCGATGGTCGCGTTCGCCGGCGTGCTGCTGCTCGGCGCGTTGCTGCTCGGCGCGCATCCGGCCTGGCAATATCTGCGGGCCGGCAAGATTTTCATCCACTGGTCGCAACTGGCGCTGGCCGGCGCGCTGTTTCTGCTGGCGCTGCAATTGACGCTGCTGGCCGCGCTGCAACGCATGTTGACCACGATGCTGGCCGTCGAGTCGGGCAAACCCGATCCGCGATTCGACCGCGAACAGATTGACGGCTGACCCATGCTGCGCGTCTCACTGATCAACGCGCCGTTTCTGCCCCGTTTCAGCCGCGCGCAACGCAGCCCCGGCGTGATCAAAAGCAACGTGCTCTACTACCCGTACTGGCTGGCCCACGCGGCGGCGCTGCTCGATCGCGAAGGTTTCGAAGTCGACCTGTTCGATGCGGTGGCGGAGGGCGCCGACCTGCTCGAAGCCGTGCGGCGAGTCAGCGCGTTTGCGCCGCGGCTGGCATTGATCGAAACGAGCACGCCGTCCATCGAGGCCGATGTCGCCTTCGCGCGTCGGGTGAAGCGCGAATCGCCGGCGACCGCGGTGTTTCTGGTCGGCACGCACGTCACGGCGTTGCCGGAAGACACGTTGGCCGGCGCCGACCTCGACGTCGAAGGCTCACGCGACCTCGTCGACTTCTGGATCGCGAACTCGGCCCTTGAGTGACTGCGAAGGGTTGGTGCTGGCCAGGAACCTCGGATACGACGACTGAGTGCTGCGCCCGGCGGCGATCGAAGCCATCGCCACGCCGCCGATCAGCGCGACAAGAAGGATCACGCTCAGATAGCCACCCCAGCGGCGGCCGAACGTGGCCCGCAAGCGGTACCAGGCGAGGCGGAGGACCTGACTCATGTCACGAAGGACCCTCGAGAACGGATCGACAAGGCATGATCCTTGAAGTCTGGTTTCTCAAACGGGCGTCTTCTAGGTGGGTGACCACACTCGCTCGCCTCGTACTACCACGTCTTCACCATCGCCCGGGGACTGGATGGATCGCTGCCCGAGGTTCAGCCAAACTCTGGCATGGACCACACCCTCGCTCCAACCAGCGATCCCAGAGAAATAGAGGCCCGCCTGGCTATGCCGCTAGCCGAGGCAATGCTCACCCAGCGGGCGGTTCGCCGGGTCCAGCCTGACCCTCTCGACGACAGCNNCGTGCTGCGATGTCTGGAGTTGGCACTGGAAGCGCCGACTGCCTCGAACGGCCAGAGCTGGGAGTTCGTGATCGTGAAGGATCGCGCGGTGAAGGCATCGCTGGCAGCGCAATACCGGCGGGCATGGAGGTTGTACGGCGGACTTGGCCGGCTGGTCAAGACCGACGAGCAGACGGCCAAGATCCTGAAGTCCGTCCAATGGCAGGTCGAGCACTTCGAGGAAATCCCTGTTCTCGTCGTTTGCTGCATACGGGGCCGTGCCCGGGTGCCCTTCGTCCCCAAACCTCCGATCGCGGTGTCGAGCCACTACGGGTCCGTGTACCCCAGCGTCCAGAACCTCCTGCTGGCAGCGAGATCTGTCGGCCTGGGCGGCGCGCTCATCACGCTGCCGCTGTGGTCTACTACCGTGGCCCGCCGGATCCTCGAGCTGCCCTTGAGCGTAGAGCCGTGCTGCATCGTGACCCTCGGCTGGCCCAAGGGCCACTACGGCCGCAAGGCTCGCAAACCGATCGGCACTGTCGTCCACCTCGACCGTTACGGGCAACAGCCTTGGCGTGACGAAGCGCCGGCCTGATCCTCCACGTCGCCGAGGGAACACTATCTCCTGGTCCCAGGTGGAGCGCTCCTGACATCGGGCGAAGCCATTCAGGCGCGGAGGCCGAAACCACCTCGGGACCGCACAGATTGTTCTGCCGAACTGCCTCCGGAGCCC
>PMZC01000333.1:1686-9695 GCA_003170555.1 Deltaproteobacteria bacterium | reverse complement strand
GAGCCGTTCAGCGTGGCGATGGTCGTGCAGCCGCGGCGCAAACACGCGGTCTTTTTCCCGCTGGAAGATCGCGAGCAACATCCCAACTACATGACCCCGCGCGGGGTGTTTCACCTGCTCGATCCGTCGAAGCCGATCGGTTACGCCCCCGGCGGTCGTCAAACGACGCCGCCCGGCGCGCCTTCGCGGCGGCCCGGGGCGGGCGAGTCGGTGGGGCTGGGCATGATCGGGCCCAAGCCGCCGGAAGGGCGTGTGCCGACGCACCGCGAGCTTCAGCCGCGGACGCTCAAGAACGCGATCAAGAGAAACTGGCGCATCGTCGTTCCCGGCGCGCTGGGTCTATTTTTGGTCCTGCTGATTCTGACCGTGTGGAAATTGAACTGGATCTTCCCCCCGCCGCCCGGCATTGTCATGGACGATGTGGTGGAAGATCCGCAAACCCAGCTTTACACCGTGACCTGGCGCGGTCAGTCCGCGGTGGACAAAGACGATTTTCGCCAGGCGACCCTCGCCGTCGATTACATCGATTGGAAGGTCCCTCCCCAGCAGTTTGAGTTGAGCTATAGCGACTTTGCGTCCGGCCAATTTCGCAGCACCGCGCCGGCGCTCAAACCGGGCAAGGTGCAGATCACGCTGAGCCTCGCGATGAAGCGGGTGGACGAGGCGAAGTATTCGTTGATCGCCTTGCTGGGCAAGCAGGCCGAAGCGCGCGGCGTGCTCTCCTTCGCCGACGGCGCGCTCAAGTGGGAGGTATCGCTGACCACGGAAGAGCAGGCCGGCATCGTCGACGGCACGATCAGCGTGACCGGACCGACGGCCTGCCGCATTCAACTGAGCCCGAAAATGGTGCTCAGCCTTCATTATCCGCTGGCCAATAACCCCAGTTGCCCGGGGTTTCAGAACCCGAGTCGGATCGAGTTGATCGTCGCGCTGGGCAGCTCCTTCCCTTATTATTTCCGACCCAACGCGTGGATCCCCGAGCAGCGCCGAGCGGCCGCGGCGCCACATCCGCCGGCGAAAAAGCCGCCCAAGCCGCTCCCCAACACCAATCCGAATATTCCGCCGCCCCCGAGTTCGGGCGGCAACAACAACAAACCGCTGCCGGCAAACAATGCAAATCCGGTGAAACCGGGGGAGCAAAAGCCATGCACCGGCGCCGAATGCTGATGAATACGCCGTCTGCTTCGAAAAAACGAAATCGAGGTGACGTGAGATGATTCCCTTCCGAATTCTCTATCTGTTCACCGTGGCCGGAATGGCTTCGGGAACCGTCGGCTGGTACCTGTCGCGCATGGCGGTGCTGCTCGGTTTCGTCGATCCGAAATACGCGACCATGCTGGCCATCGCTTCGGCCGGAGTTTTCGTCGGCCCCACCGTCTGCGCCGCGGAAAACACCTTCTTCTCCGGGCTGGCCAACGCGTGGCGCGACGCGCTGATCGGTCTGGCGACCGGCATCGGCGGCGGGCTGATCGGCGGGGTGCTCGGCGGTTTGATCTTTCAGAAGTGGGGCACGCTCGGCGCGTCGAGCGACGTGATCGTCCGGATTCTCGGCTTCGTCGCGGTCGGCGTGACGTTGGGCGCCGGGCAGGCGCTGCATCCGCCGATCTCCGTGTCGCGGCTGTTGCTGGGCGCCGTGGGCGGTTTTGTCGGCGGGTTGGTCGCCGGCCTCGTGTTTTGGATTGCGGGCAACATCGCCAGCATCGATGTGAACATCCAGCAGGCCGTCGCCCTGATTCTGATCAGCGGCTCGATCACGTTGGCGGTGCATTTGATCGTTTCCCTGGGCGCCCACGCGGAATTGGTGGGCGACGACAACAACATTCCCAAGTACGACAGTCGGTTCCGCAGTCCGGTGTTCCGCGACGTGATCAACGTCTTCGGCAGCGGCGATCCGGGCAAGGCGAGCCCCAAAGCCAATCTGCAGATTCGGGCCAACGACCCGGATATCGACCAGGTGCACGCGGTGCTCGAATGGGCCAAGGACACGAACCGCTACATCCTGACGCCCTATTACGTGAAGGCGCCCGAGGCGACCAACCAGGGCGTGCACACGTACGTGGACGGCGTCCAGATCACGCAGCCGGTGGTGCTGCGTCCCGGCAACACGATTCAATTCGGTCGCACCGCTTTCAAGTTCAATCTGCGACGCGGCGCGCAGGGCGAGGTCTAGGAGACGGCCATGAAGCACAGACGAATCTGGTTGCTGGTCGCGTCGGCGGTGGCGGTCGGCGCGCTGTTGGCCTGGGCGGCCGGGGGAACGATCAAGATTCAGCGCGTCGAACTCGACCAACCAGTCGAGCATTCGTGCACGCGGTTGGACCTCGTTTTTCTCGACGACCAGGGCAAAGCCATGCCGACGAAGATCGACGACGAGTTCGTGCGGACGTTGATGATCCAGGAAAACAACGAAACCTTGAACCCCAATGAGATCTTCGTGGACAGACAAAGTGCGGACACCCCGGCGGCGGCGCCCTCAGTCACTGCGCCGACGCCCGGAACGACCGCCGCCCCCACGCCGACTCCCGCGCCCGCGCCGGCCGCCGCTGCTCCGGCGGCGAGCGACCGCCTGGGCTACACCGTGCTGATGGTGGTCGACACCTCGGCGAGCATGTCGAAGATGTCCCGGCCGGACGACCCGTCTCACCTGTCGAAGATCGAAGCCGCCAAGCAGGCGATGCGCGACTTCGTGGCGAAGAAGGGGCCGCAGGATCGGATCGGCATTCTGCCGTTCGCCCGCACCATGCCCGCGCCCGAGGCCGTCGTGTTCCAGACCGACAACGCGGCCATCCTGGCCCAGATCGACCGGCTCCAGGCGGGCAGCCGCGAATGGGGGGCCTATACCTGCCTGTACAAAGCGGTGAGCGTCGGCCTGACCGCGATGGCCCAACAGGGCGGGCCGCGCGAGATCATCGTCCTCACCGACGGCAGCGATTCGTCGCACACCTATCCGGACGTTCCGCCGGAGAACCGGCTGAAACTCGACGACATCAAACCGGCGATCGCCAACGCCGCCGGGACGATCAAAATCGAAACGGTCGGCTTCGGCGACCCGCGGGCGACCGGGCTGGAGCGGCTCAACGAACTGCCGCTGAAGGACATCGCCGCGCTGTCCGGCGGAGAATATCGTTATGCCGATATCGCGGCGAAAGTCTCCACCGCCTACCAGGATTTCCAGGCGGTGCTCCGGTCGGAAATCCATCTCTACTTCCGGACGAAACTGACGCCGACTGAACTGCGCCGGAACGTGCAATATCGGGTGTCGGTAAAAAGTTTCAGCGACCAGCACGTCCACAGCTTCGTCGATCTGATGGGCAACGTGCGCACCGCGAAGCAGTCGTTCGACGATCAATGCCTCAAAATCTTCCGGCAGCCGGCGGCCCCGCAGCCGCCCCCGCCGGCCAAGAAGCAGGCGGCGACCGTGACGATCATCTTCCTGATGTCGCTGACGCTGCTGGGTATCATGTTCTCGCTGCCGTTCCTCTTCGGCGCGGAAGCGATCGCCGCGAGCCGGACGGCCGAGACCAAAGTCAGTCGCGCGCTGTTGCCGAGTGAGCGCGGGCAGAGCGGGCCGCGCAGTCCGTATGGCTACCGGCCCGGCGGGCAGGGCCCCACTCGCGGCGCCGCGTTTCCGCAGCCCGAACGAACGAAGGCCGCGCCGCACGCCGCGACTTTCGGCGGCGCCGGCGAGCGCACGGTCGTGCAACCGGCCCCGAGTCCGGCCGAGGCCTCCGCGGCGGGCGGGTATCCGTACTTCTACGTGTTCGACGCCCGGGGCATTCCGCTCGAATTGGCGATTCACGAAACGTACTATCCATATCCGCTGGCGCAGGTGTTCGCCAACGTGGTGCAGGATTATCTCGCCGCCGGCATCGCGTGCAATCTGGCGGGACATCCG
The DNA here is from genome assembly GCA_003170555.1 of Deltaproteobacteria bacterium. Classification (GTDB taxonomy): domain Bacteria; phylum Lernaellota; class Lernaellaia; order Lernaellales; family Lernaellaceae; genus FEN-1099. The sequence continues at coordinate 5,800 of PMZC01000333.1, read as the reverse complement.
CGTGCGATGTCGGTCGGCGGCCGGCCGGTCGCTCTGGAAGCCAGCCTGCAGCAGTTGCGGCTGACGGGGGGCGCGCGGATCGATGTGCAAATGGGGTAATGATGAGTTGCGGGAGGTCGGTAGCCATGCGTAAGAAGCTCGCGGTGGGGGTGTTGGTCCTCTTGATTCTCGCCGTGCTCTGGGCGTGCGCCACGGCGCGAACCCAGGAGGCGTCGCCGCAGAATCTGGCTCAGGTCAACAAGGAATTCACCGAGGCGATGGAGGCGCTGAAGCACGGCCGCATTCAGGTTTACAGCGGCGCCCCGTCCGGCATTCCCGATCCCCAACCGGCGGAGGACTTTGTCAGCCGCTACGAACGCTCGAACGCCGCCGAGATCAAAGGTCTCGTGGAGAAGATGAAAGAAGCGTTGGACGACTACGACTTCCAGCGCGTGAAGAAGCACGCGATCATCCTCGATGACTTCCGGCCGCGCACCCCGCACGGCGAGAAGTTGAAGCGCGACCTGCAGCGCCAGGATGACCCGGAGTTCCAGCAGTTGTTCCAGTTGCAGGAGCGGTGGCGGATGAGTCGCGGGCTGCCGAATGTCGCGCTGGAAACGCTCAGCGACATCCGGAAAAAATTCGAAGAGTTCATGCTGCGGCACGATCGTCGCGCCGACCGGGAATACCGCGAGGCGGCGTGCGAGGATTATCCGGATGTGCTGGCCGAGCTGGTCCAACGCGGCGGCTATGGCGCGCGCAGCGCGTACGACGAGTGCGACCGGTACTGCGACCGCGAACAATGCCGGAAGCTCAAGACGATCGCCGAAACCTGCCCGTGCCCGGATTCCTCGCCGCACCTGGGCTTCGGCGCGGGACCGGTCACGGCGGACGGCTGCGAACTGAAGAAGATCTTCTTCAAAGTCGGCGACGGCCTGCCGACCGGTTATGAATCGACCGCGGACCAGCAGTTCTACGGCGTCGTCATCGACGGCTACAACACCAGCGAAGAGCTCGACGTGGAACTCAAGGACTACCAACTCCGCGACAACGAAGGAACGACATACCCCTGCCTGGGCTGGTACTTCTTCGCCACGCTGGACCAGCAGCACTTCAACCCCGAAGCCCCGATCGACGTCGTCTTCCGGTATAACAACCGCCTGCACTTCAAGTTCACGGCGCCGCCGAATCTGCCGATGAAATACATCTTGTTGTTCCGCGCGCCGAAAAAAATCGAGATGGACCGACTGTTTCTGATGCGCCAGACGGTCAGTCAGTGCGTGCGCGTGAAGTGGCATAAGTGGGACCACAAGATTTTCAGCAACACCGGCATCACGCCGACGGTCTTCGATCGCAACGCCCTCCAGCGAACGCTGTTGGAAGGCCACGATCTGACGAATCACACGCCGCCGTGGGAATAGTAAGCGGGAGACGACGAACGCCGATGGGTGACAGATGGTGACGACAGGCGCCTCCAACGTTCCAGCCCGGCCGGGCCGCCCGACCTTCGAGCGACCCGCCGCGCCGCCGCGCGCGCCGAACGCCGCGCCGATGGTGTTGTCGCTGCTGCTGTGCGCGGTGGCGGCCATCGCCGAGATGCTGTACGTCTTGGGGATTTCCGCGGGCCGACCCCTCGGCATGATTATCGCCATGGCGTCGTTTATTCTCGGGCTGGCGGGTTTGATCCGCGAACGCGAGGCGAAAACGGCGCGGCCGGTGCGCTTCGTGGCGGTGATCGGTTGTCTCATTTCGCTCTATCTCGTACTCGCGGTTTTCTACACCATGGTCGCGCCGGCGGTCCTCAAGTGGGGCAGCGCGGGAGGGGCGGGGTCATGAGCCGTGGCCGCAGAGGGCCGCAGTGAGGTATTGACGATGACCAACGGCGACAACATCAAAATCGTGTTTCCGCAAAAGGGACAGAAGATCTCCGGCAAGGCGATGACCGTCACCTTTCGCATGCCGGAGGGGCACGAAAGCTACTTTCTCTATCTCGACGACGAAATCGTGCCCGCCGAAAACGCGCGCTGCCTCATCGTCGAGGATTTGGGCGACCGCAATATTTTCCATCATCGCGTGGTCGTGCAGAAACCCGGCCTGCACCGGATTCGCGTGCAATCGGCCGACGACGAACGCCAGGAGCAAGTGGAGTTCATGGCCGAGTGGGGCGTCGAAACCGGACAGACCCACGCCGTGGTCATCGGGATTTCGCACTATCTGAGCCCGGAGATCCCCGACCTGCACTACGCCGCCGACGACGCCTGGCTGTTCTACAACCTGGTGACCAAGGCCGACGTCAATCAGGTTGCGGCGAAAAACGTCACGCTGCTGCTCGACGAAGAAGCGACCATCGAAAACATCGGCCGGGTTTTCGAAGCGCTTTGCGAAAGCATGTCGTCCGAGGACAGCCTGATCGTCTACTACGCCGGACACGGCCACTTCAGCAATTTCGGCGGCTACATCATTCCGTACGATTTCAAAAAAGGCGCGCCGTACACCACCGCGGCGTTCAGCTACGAAACGATCAGCCGGATCATCGGCAACGTCGGCCCGCGACGGGCGGTCGTACTGCTCGACTCCTGCCACTCCGGTTACATGAAGGAGAAGGACCGCTTCACCGGCGCCGACCGCGAGCGCGCCCTGAAGCAGATATGCCAGGACCAGCGGGGGGTCGTGGTCATTACCTCCTGCCGTTCGGACCAGCAGTCTTTCGAAGCGGAAGACTACCACCGGGGTTTGTTCACGCATTATCTGATTAAGGGCCTGACCGGCGAGGCGCGAACCGATTCCACCTCCAAGAAGATTTCGGTGCTCGATCTGTACAACTACCTGAACAACTCGCTGGCGGCCGAATGCGCCAAGCGCTGCCGCGAGCAACAGCCCGATGTGAAAGGCGACCTGACCGCCGACTGGGCCCTGCCGCTGCGGCTGACCAACGTCGAGGACATCTTCGTCGCTCGGCCGCACAAGGTAATCCCGGAACCCAAACCCGAACCCCCGCCGCCGGTGGAAGACAAATGCGCGGAAGAGGCGGCGCAGGTCGTCGAGCCGCCGGTCGCGAAATCGGCCGCGCCGAAAGAGGCGATGGCGCAGGAGATTCGACAAAAAATCGTGGAAGGACATTTCCGCGAAGCCGAGCTCGCGCTGGACAAGTACTTCAACAACTTCAACGAAGATGTGAACTACCTGTTCCTTCGCGGCCTCTGGGCTTACCAACAAGACCGGCTGCGCACCGCGGGCCGCTACTTCGATAGCTGCGTGCGGGCCGACCCCGGTCACCAGGAAGCCCTGGAGGGTTTGGATAACGTCGAGAGCCGCGCGCGCTACTACCGCACGATGGCCGCCGTGAAGAAAAAGCAGGCGGAGAAAACGGGCGAACGCGGGGATTACAAAAAGGCGATCGGCATTCTGACCAGCGTGATCGAAACCATCGTTCCGCTCGAAGATGAAGCCGAGCGCAAGGCCATCGTCAACCGGATCGCCGAACTGCGCGCGACCAAGAAAGCCGATATCGGTCCCGCGCCGCAAACCAAGAAACACGCGCCCGTCGGACCGCCGGTTCAGTTGCCGGCGACGCTCCGGGTGGGACCGCCGCCCGCCGGCGGCCGAAGTATGGCGGGCGTGAAGATGGGACCGGTTGCGTCGCACGCGGAACCGATCGTGGCGGCGCAGCCGACCTTTGACGCGCCCGATGCGGAAATGGCGCCTCCGTTTGAGTTCGCGCCGGAAGAACCGCTCGTCGAGGACGTCTATGCGACGGACGCCGCGACGACGCCGGTTGATCCGTGGCCGGTCGAGCCTACCATCGTCGAAACTCCGGCCGCCGGGCCGACCTCCGCCTATCGCCTGCGCGCACGGTCCCGCACGCCGGCGTACGATACCGAACAGACCGTCGTCTTCCCCGACGAGTCGACGGTGGTCACGCCGGTCAGTCCGCCGCAAGCGGAGGCGGATCATCACTACGGCAAGATCATCGCGGCGGTTGTCGCGGTGACCTGCATCATCGTGCTGATCGCGATGGTGATCTTCCTGCGCAGCTCAAACCGCGAGGCGGTGACCGCCCCGACGGCTCGGCCTCAGAGCGAGGCCGTCCCCGCGCCGGCGCCCAAGCCCGTCGCCGCCCCGGCGCCGTCGCCGA
>PMZC01000333.1:0-1644 GCA_003170555.1 Deltaproteobacteria bacterium | reverse complement strand
CCAAGAAGCCGAAGCCGCCGAAGCCGCCGACGAAGACGCCGCCGCCGCCCACCCCCCCGCCTTACAAGCCGAGTAAGGACCCGGTGTAAGCCGTTGCTGCGCGCGACGCACATTCGAATAAGCGGGCTCGATCAGCGAGGGCGTCGCGGCGTTGCGGAAATGCTGATGGTCAGGCGGCCGGCATGACGTTTACCTTCGAACCGATTCCGGCGCTCGGTTTTTTGATTTCGGCGAAGAACTCGACCTACACGCCGCCGGAGATCAAGCAAGAGCTGGAAGAACTCGACGCGCTGAAAGCGAAATATACGAACAGCTCTCCCGCGCAGGATTGGCTCAACGTCTATCAGCGTGCGTTCGGCGCGGCCACGGCGCTGCATGAACATCTGCAAGCGGTTTGCGCGCCGGCCGGCGGGCGAGAGGCGGCGGCCAAAGCGGAAGAGGCCAAGCCGAAAGGGCCCGAAGACCTGATGGTGCTCGAGGCGAACATCAAGAGCACGATCAACGCGTTGAAGGCGAAGGCCACCGGGGTCCAATACGATCTGGATGCGGAGATGGTCGAAGTCGAACCCGAGAGTCGCAAGCTCGCCGAGTCGATCGTCATCCCCGAGCAGCGCACCGGCGACGCCATCCGCCTTTCGTTTTCCGGGCCGGAGAAGAGCCAGGCGCTGAGTCGTTTCAATCGGCGCATCCAAGGCTCGGTCATGACCAAGGCGAACGCGCTCAATCAATTTGTGCAGAAAGAAAAAGGGCCGTTGATTGCGTCGATCCAGCAGGAATCCCAAAAGTGGGGCATGGGCGACGCGTCGGGACTGGGCCATCCTTTTCACTTCAAGGCCAAACCGCTCGACGTTCCCGACTTCACGCGCGAGATAGAACTGCCGCGGTTGTTGGAAGTATTTTTTCAGAGCCTGCGGACGGGTCTGATGACCGTGCTGTCGCTGGGCACCACGCTGTTTTCCGTGGCGATGGGCGTTTACTACATGTTTCTCAAGGGGCAGGGCGCGGCGGTCACCAGCCAAACGATGACCATGAGATACAAATTCTACGCCGTGCTCGCGATCATCGCGATTCCGCTGATCACCGGCTTCACCCTGCGTTGGGGCCGCAAACAGCGCGACAAAAAAGCGGCCAAAGAAGTCGAGGTCGCCCGCAAGCAAATCAAACAGGAAATCGGCCGCGAAATTCAAAACGCGTACAAGAGATGTCTGGACGCGTTCAAAAAAGCGCTGAGCAAACATGCCTACGAAACCGAAACGCGATTCGGCGAAGTGCTCGGGGCGATGTCCCTCTACAAGCAGCAGCAACGGAAAGCGGGGCCGGTCGCCACGTTCGGCGTCGCCTCGCCGCTCGCCGGCATGTCGTTGCAGGGGGCCGACAAATTCATCGAGCGCTTGGAAAAATCCCTCCTCCCCGCGCTCAAGGAACGCATCACGCTGCTGAGCGTGAAGGTCAGGGAAGAGCCGCTGCAAATCGGCTTCGATCTGCGGATGTGGCTGTGCACGAAGGACACCGGCGAAGAGGCCGTCAGCGTGCTCGAGCAAGACGTCAAGACGTACGAATTCCCGGTCGGGCAGGAAATCCATCTCTATCTCAAGTCCGACAAAACCGTTCATCTGTTGGTGTTGAATTACGATCAGAGCGGAC
>PMZC01000244.1 GCA_003170555.1 Deltaproteobacteria bacterium | reverse complement strand
CCCTGATGGCGCTGGCGCCGCTTCACCGCTACAGCCGGATTCGCCGCGTGGTGGCATCGAGTTACCAGGCGGTCTCGGGGGCGGGGGCCAAGGCGCTGGAGGAGTTCAAGCAGCAGGTCCGGGCCTGGGTGAAGGGCGAGCCGATCCCCGTGGCGGTGCTTGCGTATCAGATCGCATTCAACGTCATCCCCCACATCGACGTGTTTCAGGAGAACGGCTACACCAAGGAAGAGATGAAGCTCGTCCACGAGACGCGCAAGATCCTGGAAGACGACCGGATCCTGATCTCGCCGACGACGGTCCGGGTGCCGGTCTTCACCGCGCATTCGGTGTCGGTGCACGTGGAGACCGAGGCGAAGATCACTCCCGCCAAGGCCCGCGAGCTCTGTGCGGCTTTCCCGGGCCTGCAGGTGCAGGACGACCCGGCCAACAAGCAGTATCCGATGCCGCTCTTCGCCGCGGGCAAGGACGACTGCTACGTGGGGCGGATCCGCGAGGACCTGGCGGTGGAGAACGGCCTGAACCTCTGGGTGTGCGGCGACCAGCTGCGCAAGGGCGCGGCGCTGAACGCGGTGCAGATCGCGGAGCAGCTGGCGGCCAACCAGTGGGTGCGGGTGCCGTGAGCCGCCCGCCCGTCCTGGTCCAGAAATTCGGCGGCACGTCGGTCGCCAACGCCGAGCGCCTTCGCGCCGCGGCCGGTTTGGTGCTGGACCACGCCCGCCCGGCCGTCGTCGTCGTCTCGGCGATGGCCGGCGTCACCGACAAGCTGATCGAATTGGCGGAGTCGGCCTGCGACGGCCAGGCCGCGCAGTTCGAAGCGCTGCTGTCCGACCTGCGCAAGAAACATCAGCAGACCGCGAAGACGCTCACCAACGCCGGACCGTCGCGCGATCATCTCACGAGCCTCGTCGAAACCCTGTTCCTCGAATTGCGGCAACTGCTGACCGGCGTGCATCTGCTGCGCGAACTGACGCCGCGCTCGCGCGATCTGATTTTGTCCTTCGGCGAACGACTCGCCGCGCCGCTGTTCGCCGCCGCGCTCCAGGCGCGCGGGCTCGAATTCCAGGTCGTCGATGCGCGAGACATTTTGCGCACCGACAGTCAATTCGGCAAAGCCAACGTCGACCTCGACGCGAGCCGCCGCCTGACGAGCGACGCGGTAACGCCCCTCGCCGCGCGCACGATCCCCGTGATCACCGGTTTCATCGGCCGCACCGCCGACGGCCTGACCACGACGCTGGGACGCGGCGGCAGCGACTACACGGCTTCGCTGATCGGCTCGTTTCTCGAAGCGGACGAGATCATCATCTGGACCGACGTCGACGGCGTGATGACCGCCGATCCGCGCGTCGTCCGTGAAGCGCGCGTGCTCGACTCGATCTCGTATCGCGAAGCGGCGGAGATGGCGTTCTTCGGGTCGAAGGTGCTGCATCCGAGCACGATGATTCCCGCCGAGCTCGCCGGCATTCCGATTCGCATTCGCAATTCGCTGCGGCCGGAACAGCCGGGAACGCTGATCAGCGAGCGCAGCGCCGGAAAATACGAAGGCGTCAAAACCGTCAGCTCGATTTCGGAGATGGCGATGGTCAGCGTGGAAGGCAAAGGGATGATCGGCGTCGCCGGCGTGGCGAGCCGCGTCTTCACCGCCGCCGCGCGGGCCGGCGTCAACGTCTATATGATTTCGCAATCGAGTTCGGAGCAGAACATCAGCTTCATCGTGCGCCGCGACGACGGGCCGCGCGTGGTGACCGAACTGGAAAAGGAGTTCGAGCTCGAACGCCTGCGCCAGCGCATCGACCGCATCAGCGTACAGACGCCGGTCGGCATTCTGGCCATCATCGGCGAAGGCATGAGGGGTACGCCGGGCATCAGCCAGCGGCTGTTCACCGGCCTGGGCCGCGCGCGGATCAACGTGCTGGCCATCGCGCAGGGCAGTTCGGAGTTGAACGTTTCGGTGGTCGTGGATCAGGCCGATCTGCCTCGCGCGGTCGGCGCCACGCACACGCGGTTCGGCCTGACGCGCGACACGCAGGTGTTCCTGCTGGGCAAAGGATTGATCGGCCGCACGCTGCTGCGCCAATTGCTGGCCTCGCGCGAACGGCTGCGGCAGGAGCACGGCATTTCGCTGAACGTGATCGGCGTCTGCGGCAAGGCGGAGTTGCTGTTCGATCCGGCGGGCATCGACGTCGACCGCCTGACGAAAATCGCCGACGGCGTCGCGCTCGGCGAGTTGCAGGGCGAGCCGCGGCCGACGGACGACGAAATCATCCGCCGTCTGTCGCAGACGCGCCGCCTCGACATCGCGCTGGTCGACGTCACCGCGGCCGACACCGGCCCGCTGCACGTCAAGGCGCTGCAGCACGGCATGCACATCGTCACGGCCAACAAGAAAACGCTGTCGGCGTCGATGAAGCTCTACGAAAAGCTGCGCGCCACCGCGTTCGCGCAGGGCCTGGGCTATTACTTCGAGACCACGTTCGGCGCGGGCCTGCCCGTGCTGTTCACCTTGCAAGATTTACTCGCGACGCACGACCGTATCCTGCGCATCGGCGGCTGCCTGTCCGGCACGCTCGGCTACATCTGCACCGGACTGCAGCAAGGGCGGCCGTTTTCCGAAATGGTGCGCGAGGCGAAGAGCCGCGGCTACACCGAGCCTGATCCGCGCGACGATCTGTCGGGCGTGGACGTGGCGCGCAAGGCGCTGATCATCGCGCGCGAAATCGGCGCGAAGATCGAGATGGATGATATTGATTTGCAGGGTCTCGTGCCGCCGGAGTTGATGGCCTTGAGCGCGGACGAATTCATGGCGCGGCTGCCTGAGCTCGATGCGGTTTTCGCGGAACGCGTACGGCAGGCGGAGTCGACCGGCAAGGTGCTGCGCTTTCTGGCGGAGATCACCCCGGAAAAAGTTTCGGTCGGTTTGCGCGAGGTGGATCGCGCGAGCGCCGAAGGCCAATTGCAGGGGCCGGACAACATTCTCGTCTATCAGACCGAGCGCTATCGCGATAATCCGCTGGTCATTCGCGGGCCGGGCGCCGGGGCGGAAGTGACGGCGGCCGGCGTGTTCGGCGATCTGCTCAAAGTGGCGAGGCAGGCATGAGCGCGGCGCGCGGCTGGATCAGCGTCTACGCGCCAGCGACCGTGGCGAACGTCGGGCCCGGCTTCGACTGCTTCGGCTTTTCGCTTGGCGAACCGGGCGACATCGTACGCGCGCGACTGAGCGGCGAGCCCGGCGTGCGAATCGTCGCGATCAACGGCGACGACGGCGCGCTGCCGCTCGAGCCGGAGCGCAACACGGCGGGCGTCGCGGCGCTGACGATCTTACGCGGCCTGCCGGCGGCGGCGAAGTTCGGCGTCGAGCTGTCGATCGACAAAGGCCTGCCGCCGTGCTCGGGGCTGGGCAGCAGCGCCGCCAGTGCGGTCGCCGGCGCGATGGCGACGATGCGCGCACTCGAGCAACAAGCCGGCCTGCCCTACGACCTCGACCTGGTGTGGCAAGGCGCGCTGGCCGGCGAGGCGCTGGCGTCGGGTTCGTTTCACGGCGACAACGTCGCACCCGCGCTGCTGGGCGGCTTCACGATCGTGCAAGCGGTGAATCCGTTGAACGTCGGCCGCTTCGAACCGGCGATCACTTTGCGCGTGGCGCTGGTCATGCCCAAGCTGCTGATCCCGACCATCGAGGCTCGCGCGGTGCTGCCCAAGGAAGTGCCGTTGCGGCAGGCAGTGGCGAACTGGGCCAACGCCGCGTCGCTCGTGCTGGCGCTGCTGACCGGCAACGAGAAGCTGCTGCGCGCGGCGCTGCATGACGACATCGTCGAGCCGGTGCGCGCGCGGTTGATTCCAGGCTTCGACGAAGCGAAGCAGGCCGCGCTCGACGCGGGTGTCTACGGTTGCTCGATCAGCGGCGCGGGCCCGGCGATTTTCGCGCTGGCGCCCGACGACGCGATCGCGCGCGCGGCGGCCGACGCGATGGCGGAAGCGCTGAACCGCCACGGCCTGGCGAGCACGACGGCGGTCACCTCGATCAGCCCGCAAGGAGCGCGCGTGTTATGAGCCCCGCGATTTCCTGGCTGCAATGCATTCGCTGCGGCGCACGATACGACTCGCACGAGGTGCGCTACCGCTGCGATTGCGGCGACCTGCTGGAGGTCGCGCACGACCTCGCCCGCCTGCGCGAACTTCATCCCGATCTGAAGCGGCTCTTCAACGACCGCGTCGGGACGAATGAACTTCCGTATGCGTCCGGCGTGTGGCGCTATCACGAGATGATTCTGCCGGAGCTGCCGGCCGGCGAGATCGTCACCAAGCCCGAGGGCAACACGAACCTCTATCGCAGCCCCAAGCTGTCGCGCGAGTTCGCGACCGCGCGGCTGATTCTGAAACACGAGGGCGAAAACCCGACGCTGTCGTTCAAAGATCGCGGCATGACCGCGGGCGTTTCATGGGCGAAGCATCTCGGGCGAAAGATCGTCGCGTGCGCGTCGACCGGCGACACCTCGGCCGCGATGGCCGCCTACGCCGCGCAGGTCGAGGACATGCAGGGCGTCGTCTTCCTGCCGCGTGACAAGGTCAGCCCGGAGCAACTCGCGCAGGCGATCACTTACGGCGCGAAGACGCTGGCCATCGAAACCGATTTCGACGGCTGCATGAAGCTGGTGCAGCAGGTTTGCGACCAACGCCCGGTCTATCTGCTCAACTCGATGAACCCGTTTCGCATCGAAGGGCAGAAAGCCATCGGCCTCGAAGCGGTGCAGCAACTGGGTTGGCGCGCGCCGGACTGGTTCGTCATCCCCGTCGGCAACGCGGGCAATATCAGCGCGCTGGGCAAAGGGCTGTGGGAAGCGCGCGAGCTCGGCCTGATCGACCGCCTGCCGCGCATCGCCGGCGTCCAGGCCCTCGCCGCCGATCCGTTCTACCGCAGCTACCAAACGGGGTTCCGCGAAAAGATCACCGTGACCGCGCAGCCCACCGCGGCCAGCGCGATTCGCATCGGCGCGCCGGTGAGTCACGACAAAGCGGCGGCGGTCGTGCAGCGCTTCCACGGCGTGGTGGAAGCGGTGTCCGAGGAAGAATTGATGGAAGCGAAAGCCCTCGCCGACCGCTGCGGCGTGGCCGTGTGCCCCAACTCCGGCGTGGCGCTCGCCGGGCTGCGGAAGCTGCGCGCGCGGGGCGTGATCGCCGACGGCGAATCGGTGGTGGTCATTCTCACCGCGCACGGCGCGAAATTTTCGCAGGTCGGGGTGGACTATCACACCGGCCGCCTGCCGGGCCTGTCGCCGAAGCAGCCGAATCCGCCGCTGGTCGTGTCGGCCGATCTTCCCGCCGTGCTCCGCGCGCTGGGACTATGACGAGCCCGCCAATTAAGCTAGCTTGCCGCGCGAGGCCGCCCCGCATCGCAACGCGCGGAGAATCATCTTGGTGGCAGTAATTTTGTTGCGTCGAGCCATCGGGCACATGGCCGCGCGCCTTCGTCTTTTCCTTACGTACTGGCGTCTATCGCTGGCGGCGCTGGTTCTTGCCGCGCTGCTCATCACACATTCGGTTCTGAGCCAAAAGCCGGAATGGGTTTCGCCCGCGTTTCACGCCGCGAAGGTTCCGGACTTGGGGCAAAACCTGCTGCAATTGAACCGGAAAGCGGTCGGTTCGTTTGGGTCGGCGAGGTTCGAGTTTCGCTGGCGGGACAGGCAGCCCATGGAGTTCTTCACCACTTCACCCGACGGATACATCAGCGTTCGCTTTGATCGCGGATCGGCCGCCGTGCGACGGGTGAAGAACGGGCAGGCTGTAGAGTTGGCGCGGTATGCGGCGCCGGTCGGCGAATATGGAGTCAATTTTTCCGGGCCGGAAATTTCGATCGACCGTGATCATCAGTCACTGCCGGCGATCGCAATTCCGTTAGGGCGGGATTTCGACATCTTCCTGCGCGTGGGCGAACGAATCGCCACGTTGGGCACGGTCGTTCCTTGGCGCATGAGTGTTTTCCTCGCCCGCCTGCCCGGAAGTCCCGCCAGAAAATTCGCCGCGGCTTCCCCGGTCCGGTGCGTTCTCGTGATCCTGGCCTTCGCCGTCATCTTCGCCGGCGGCTTGTTTTTCGCGCCCGTGTTTCTGATCACCGTGGTGACGCCGATCCGTTTTTTCCGGTTCGTCGCCGTCCTCTTCCTCTTGGCTCTTCCGTTTACTCCACTGTGCCTGATGGCGATCCAGAACTTCGGTTCGCCGGTCGGCGAGCAGGTGACGCTCGCCGCGCGGAACGCGAAAAAGCCGGCGCCGCCGCCCAACACGCCGGCGATCACGCTGGTGGTCATCGGGGGCAGCGCCGCGGCGGGCAACCCCGTGCCGAGGGAGAAGGCTTTTCCTCATTACCTCGAATTGACGGCGCGTCAGCAGGGATATTCCGTGCGGGTGTAAACATTGCACAAGGCGGCAGCGGCGGTCGGGACTGGCTGCCCTGGATCGGCAACGTCCTGGAAAATCTGCGTCCGCAGGTCGTGGTCGTGTACATCAGCTTCAACACGGTCTTTTTCGAAACCGGCCGCGCGCCGTCGCACGTCGAACTGCTGTCGGCGACCTATGGGCTGCTGCCGCATCTGCCGGGCTCATGGTTGATCGATGTGAAGAAGGCGCCGCGGGTCGATCAGGTGATGGGCGAACTGACGAAGCGGCTCGGGGAGCGGGGCGCGCGCGTTTTGGTCATCGACGATCCGGTCGCTGCGTTTTACCCGCTCGCCAAAGAGTACGAGCAGGTCCGCCCGCTGCTGGACGGCTATTTGCGCGCTCATCAGGTCCCGATCGTGCCCGCCCACGATCGATTCGCGCAACCCGACGCGGAATTCTGGTTTTATGACATTTGTCATCTGACGCCGGCCGGATATCGCATGGTCGCCGACCTGACCTGGCGTCGTTTGCTCGAACTCGGTTGGCTGAAACCGGCGGCGTCCCGACCCTGACCCAACCGGGCGCCGGCCTAGTTCGGATCGCAGGGCCCCGAACAGAATTGCTCATCCTGACCCGTGGTCTCGAATTCGAGCACCTGGTCGAGCGCGTTGTCCAGGAAACACATGTCGGTGTGCACGCCGTTGTCCTCGGTCGGCGGCACGTTCTCGTCCGGCGGCGTGTAGCCCAGGTGGTCCACCAGTTCGTATTGCGACATCGCGCTGTCCGTCGCCGGCGAAGCCACCTCGTCCAGGCCGAACACCGCGTCGATGGACGGCGTCATCAGCTTCACCCCGATCGCCCGCGCCAGCATTTCGGTGGTCATATTCGGCACCTCGCAGTCGCCGATCGCCTCCTGCAACACCACCGCGCGACCGGCCGGCGCGTCCGGCAGCGGGTCTTTGAACATCAACCGCGTCAGGTTGACCGGGTCGGACAGGTCGAACCGGGTTTGGAAAAACACGATGCCCATCTGCTGCACGATGGGGTCGGGGTAGAACAGATCCATGTAAAACTTGATCGGCGTCCACACGATGGAGCGCGGAATCAGGTTGAGCCACACGCAGCCGGGCACGGCCAGCACGCCGCGTTGAATGCGATTGGAGAGCGACACAAACGACGAGCCCTGAATGCCGCCGAGGCTGACGCCGTAGTAATAAACCCGGGTCGTGTCGATCAGCGGCTGGCCGCCGAACGCGACTTGCCCGTCCTGCTGCAGATCGCCGAGCGTGAGTTCGGTCAGCACGAGGTTGTTGATCAGCGATTGCTGCAAACGGTCGGTGACCAGCGAAACGTGATTGAGGTTCGGAATCACCTCGTCGATGATCAACTGCAAGTCGCCGTCCGACAGGCCGATCCAGTCGGTCGCCACCATGACGATGCCGGCCTCTTGCGCCCAGTGCTGAATGGTCGGGCCGGGCCAGTTCTCCAGGTAGTCGCGGCCGTTGCCGAAGATGCCGTGGCCGAACACGACCAGCGGCAGCGGCTGGCCGAGCGTCACCGCCTTTTGGGGAATGATGATGGTGAACGGAAACCAGGCGTTTTCGGTCTGGCGAATCGGGTGGTGATCTGCGTCGAAGTCGATTTCGTTGTCGGCGTTGAGATAGTTCGGCACTTCGAAATCGCCCTCGACGATGCGCGCGAGATCGTCGTTGGGGTTATCGACCACGCGGGTGATCGTATAGCCCATGCCGTGGCCGCCCGACTCCTGCAACGCGGTTTCGCGCATCGACAGCACGGAGCCGAGCAGATAGTCCTTGCTCGCCACCATGAAATCCCACGCCAGCAAAACCTTGTCGCGGGCGTACCCGTGCTCGGCCAAGAAGGCGAAAATTTCTTCGTAGTGCTGGCGGATGGCCTCGATCTGCGGATTGGTCGTCAAGATGCGGTCGCGCAACACGACAAAAGCATCGGGCGACGTCAGCGGCTGGCCGTTGGCGTCGCGCAGGTCGGTGGTTAGCACCACCAGATGCCGCTGGCCCATCGCCATCGGCTCCATCGGCCGGACGATGAGGACGTAGCGGTTCGGAAAGTTGTCCTTCCGGTTCATATCCATCTCGGACATGAACATGACCCGCTGTCCGGTATCGTAGTTGAACAGCGCGATGGGGCTGTCGGCGTAATACGACTTGTAGAGTTCGCGCTGGCCGACCAGGTAAGCCGCGTCGACGTCCACGCCGA
>PMZC01000152.1:7494-8093 GCA_003170555.1 Deltaproteobacteria bacterium | reverse complement strand
ACGACGAACATCCCCATCGCCATCGGCCTGATCCTGATGATGTACCCGCCGTTGGCCAAGGTGCGCTACGAGGAAATGGGCCGCGTTTTCCGCGACTGGAAGGTGCTCGCGCTTTCGCTGGTGCAGAACTGGATCATCGGCCCGGTGCTCATGTTCACGCTGGCGGTGTTGTTTCTGCGCGACAAACCGGAGTACATGGTCGGCCTGATCATGATCGGCCTCGCGCGCTGCATCGCGATGGTGATCGTCTGGAACGAACTGGCGCAGGGCGACACGGAATATTGCGCGGGCCTCGTCGCCTTCAACTCGATCTTCCAGGTGCTGTTCTTCTCGGTTTACGCTTACGTCTTCATCACGGTGCTGCCGACCTGGTTCGGGCTGGCCGGCGCGCAGGTGAATATCACGATCAGCCAGATCGCGAAAAGCGTGTTCATCTATCTGGGCATTCCGTTCATCGCCGGAGTCGTCACGCGTTTCACGCTGATCTCGCTGAAGAGCAAAGAGTGGTATCACACGCGCTTCATCCCGAAGATCAGCCCGATCACGCTGATCGCCCTGCTGTTCACCATCGTGGTGATGTTCTCGATGCAGGGCCAGAA
>PMZC01000152.1:0-7407 GCA_003170555.1 Deltaproteobacteria bacterium | reverse complement strand
GCCCGCTGGTCGAGGTGCCCGCGTTGATCGGCCTGGTCAACGTCGCGTTGTGGATTCGCCGGCGGTATTTCGTCGCCGCGACAACCTAATCGACGATCACGGTTTGTGGTCGGTCACCACCAGGCCATCGGCCACGTCGCTCGCCATACCGTCGCCGGTCAGGTAGTAGCTGTAACCCGCCTCGCCGTCGAACAGGACTTTGTAAAACGCCGTGACATAGCGGCTCGCCAACATTCTGATCTGTTCGAAGTCGCCGCCGCCGGTCGGGNNCGTGTCCGCTGTGCTCGATCTCGATTTCGATCGAAGGTTCGTTCGCGTAAAGAAAGTACTGATGATAGTTATCCGACGCCGGCGCGCACTGCCCGCCATCCGAGCTGCCGATCAGCAGCGTCGGAATATGAATATCCGGCATCAGCTCCGGCGTCACCGACGGAAACTCGGGCGTCGGCAGCGGGCTCGTGTCGACCGGGTCGATATCCGCCACCGCCTTGATGCGGTCGTCATCATACGCGGTGAGCAGCGAAATCTTGCCGCCCATCGAGTGGCCGGAAGCGCCGATGTGCGAAAAGTCCATCTTGCCGTGAAACAGCGAGCCCGGCTGCGCTTCCTGGTCTTGCACCCAATCGATAATCGCCGACGTGCTGTTCGCCAGACCCACGTGCGAAACGACGTAGTTGTTGCGCATGGCCACGACGTAACCATAAGAAGCCAGATGCTCGCCGTACGAGAAATAGAGATTCATCGGCGCGCTGAAGCCGGGCCCGAAGATGATCAACGGCCGCGGGCCATTGGCGTCGTCGATGGTCGCGCCGCCATCCGCCGTCGGATAGTACACGCGCAGGGGCTGGTCCTTGCCGGAACTCGGATCGAGGAACTTCACGTTCGTGTACGCCACGCCATAAGGGCCCGGTTGGCCCGGATCGGCCGGCGGCGTCGGCGGCGTGGTATCGTCGTCGCTCGCGTCATCATCCTGATCGTCGTCGGCGCCGGGCGTGGTGTCATCGTCGGCGGGCGTCGTGTCGTCATCATTGCTTCTGGCGTCGTTTGCGGAATCGCTCGCGCTGGAGCACGCGACAAAGAAAACGGCGAAGAGGAAAACGAGAAAAAGCAACGCGATCGTCGAAAAAGTATTTTTCATTTTCTGCTCCTCACGGTCCGTGAGATCTCACTCGCAGCCGCGTGCAACACCGACCGAGCTGGAACTACCACCCGACAAAGTAATACTTGGCACTCGGTGTCATGTCAAGAAAAAAACAATGCGTGCAGTCGTCGCCGCGATCGCGCGACGCGCTGTTGTCTGCGCCAGTTGACGCCAGGCGATGGGGCGTCGTATAGCTGAAACCAACAACCGCCTTTCGAGAACTTTCGACGGAGTTCGGGCCGGCAAGACGACACCGAAACGGAGGAACGACGAATGCGCTGGTATCACTACCTCGCCTACTTCTTCGGCGGCGCGTTTCTGGCGAACGCGATTCCCCATTTCGTGATGGGCAGCACCGGGCATCCGTTTCAATCCCCGTTCGCGACGCCGGCCGGCGAAGGGTTATCCCCGGCGTGGGTCAACGTGCTGTGGGGCTTCACGAATCTGGTCATCGCGTACCTGCTCCTGGGGCGCGTCGGGAACTTCGAGCTCCGTCGTTGGCGTCACATCCTCCTCGCCGGCGCGGGCGTTCTGGCGATGGCGCTGATGCTCGCGCACGCGTTCGGACGCTTCTACGGCGGTCTGTGACGCCAGGGGTGATGTGGAATTCATGAAAGGAATCGATCGACGCTGGAAAAGAAACCGAGACTGGGATCGTCGGTTACAAACCAAAAACCCCGTTGTTGATAATTTCGGACGTTCTTCTGCCAACTAGCTTGTCAAACCACTCTCTGTCTGTAGTCGAAAGCGCAGTCAAGAGAATGGGGCGATATGTCACGAGAAGAATGCATCCCTGACCAAACACCACCTTGCTCGCTCTTGCCATTTCTTGGCACCTTTCACGATCAAACCTGTCGTGAGCTAATGCAAGCGTCCCGTCTAGCGCGGGCTTTGCGCCGTGCACGTAGGAAGAGAGAGCGCCGTATTGAGTCCTCAGCGTATCAATTGCCCTTGTCGCTAAGCCGCTTCTTTCGGTGGCCATGCGCTCCTTTGCATAGGCGAAGAACTGATTGATCGTCGAAAAAGCCGCGCTCTCGATCGGTTTTTCTCTCCTCGTATCGGAACCGCGTCCGGGGTTCGATCGGAAAATCTCCCACTCGACTGGGTGTTCGGCGAAATAGAGAAACCACGTGACACATTCGATAAAACGGCGCAACTCGACGTAGAATAAGCTGTACTGGCGTATGCAAATCAGGTTTATAGAGCGTACAGCCGCACCCGCGGCCGACTCCAGCAAATTCGGTTGCTCGTTTCTCCAATTGATGAGCACGTTCCGCGCGGCGACTGCAGATCGGTAGACCGCGTTGGCATCGTTGTCATTCTCGGCGTCGTCAAGAAAAGTTTCCAAAGCTAACTTGAGCGAGTCACCGAAGGACTTAAATTGTCGGCGAAGGTCCCGAGGAGTCGGCAAAGGCATCAATCGTGCCCCGATTTAATCACGTTCATCCAGCCTAAGGTCTGGCTTTCCTTGAAATTCGACAAAACGATCTGAACAACCCTCTTTCGTTCGCGGTCAGACAGCCTGTCGAGTTCGGTTTTAATGAAAGAAAGAATGTTAGTTCGTCCGTCCTTCGCCCTCGCACGAGTTTTAAGACCTGCGACGCGAAACATCTCGATGACTCNNTGAGACACCTTTTCCGACTATTCCAGTCAGGAGCATCTCCAACTTCAGCCATTTCAGAGTAGTATCGGGTTCCCAACCGTGGTCGTCTATCTCAATTTCGGGGTTGTGAGATTCTCGTTTGACGTGAACGGGAGTATAATCGGACCGTGAGACAAATGGAGGCCACTGGCTGTCGAATGTTTCTTTTGCTTTCCTCAGCGCGCTTATCACGTCCTTGACTTCTCGAGGAACCAACTGGCTTCTCTCGAGGCTGCGGAACGTCCTGTCCTCGGTCTGACCGAGGATTCGGAGAATCTCTGAAAACAACTCGTACTCAGTCATTAGAGTTTCCCCTTCTTATGTTTCTTCGGTATTATCGCCTCAATTCTCGTTTCGATCTCTGCAACTAGTGAGTCTATGGTTTTTTTTGTCAACTCTCGCGCATAGACGGTATCGAAAACCGGAGTCTGAGCCGTCACCGAACGGAGGTATGAATTAGACATCATTATTTCAGTATTGAAGACGTATGACGCCTGTGAGGAAACTTCTTCTTTTGCTTGATCTTCTAGCGGGTTGCCACCACGGACCTGAGTAAACACTACACCTAGGTCTTCAACATGCTTGGGGTCCGGATAATCGTATCGAAATGCCTTTAAAACCTCTTTCATGGTGCCATATCCGACAACGGAAAAACGATCAGGTCTAATTGGAACAAGCACGTAATCGGACGCCATAAGCGCGGTCGCGGTCAGAACTGTGTCTCCTGGCGGGCAGTCAATAAAGACATAGTCGAGTTCTTCTTCCAAGAGCTCCATTCTACGAGCCAACCGAAACTCCACCCCCTGGGGATTCTTCACCGCCTTGGTCAGACGCAGATCAGACGGAAGCAGATACAAGACACCGCCCGTTTTCTTGTCTCGCTCTACCAAGAAGATTTCTTGCATCGGGTTTTTTGATACGGTCCTCGGTTCCGCTGCCTCAAGCAAGATCCCAGCAATCGTGCCTTTCGCGTTACGATGGTTGTTCCACGTATCAAAATCCATCAGATATTGGGAGGCGTTGAACTGAGGATCCAAATCCACTATTAGTACTCTTTGGTGTTTTCGGCGCGCCAAATTCCATCCCAAATTTACCGCCAGTGTTGTTTTGCCAACACCACCCTTCATATTAAAAAGCGAAATGGTCACCATATGAGCACCTCTGCCAAATAAAAGCCTGTTTGGAATATAACCCATCCGGAGCAACAATGGAATCTCGCACGCGCATACACCAACCTGAAGCACGGCTATCAATTTGCGCCGCTTGTTCCGACGTACGTTCTGCTTGGATCAGGCCTGGTATGACGAGCAGCATCTCTCAGGAGATCGTTAAATCAAGGTAGGCCGCTGCAAGTATCGGGTGCTTCTAGAGCTAAAACGGCGAGCACGGGGGAAAAAACAGACGGCCGAAGCCGTGCCGAAAAGTGCGACCCCAAGAGGTATTCAACTTATTCGAACAATTTGTGTTGAAACCTTCGCACACACGCAGAAAGGCAAGCCAGGGATCGTCTAAAAACCGGCTCGAAAAGGCGCCGCGCCGCGTGGCCTGCCGTGGCGAGATCGAGTTGTCGGCGGCCCAAAGAGAGATTGCGACGGACCGGATTGCGGCGTATAGGAAGTACGTCGGACACCGGAAACGGAATAGTTGACGACAAAGAGATGGTGGCGTAACGATGAAACCAACAACCACTGTTCCGGTTCGTTCCACGAAATGCGGGACCGGCTCGGGCCGTTTTCGGCAGGAGGACTGATCATGCGTTTCTATTTCTTGATCGCTTTCGTGTTTGTCCTGGTGCTGGCCGCGGTTTTCGCCTGCGGGTCGAACGGCGGCGGCAACAGCGGCGGCGGGTCGTCCGACGACGACGATACATCGCCCAGCGACGACGATTCGTCCCCGACCGACGACGACACGGCCTCCGGCTGGCAACAGATGACCAGCCAGACAACGAGCGATCTGCACGGCTTGTGGGGCGCCGCGGCCAATGACGTATACGCCGTCGGCTCCGCGGGCACGATTTTGCACTACGACGGCGCGGCCTGGTCGGTCATGACCACCGGCGAAAACACCACGCTCTGGGCAATATGGGGCTTGGCGGCGACGGTCATCTTTGCCGTTGGCGAAGACAACGCCACCGCCGCGCCGGTGGTTCTATATTATGACGGCGCGTCGTGGAACACCGTCGATACCGGCCTCGCCTCGCCCGCGCCGTTGAACGGCGTGTGGGCCTCCTCGGCGACGGACATCTACGCTTCGTGCAACGGCGGGAACAGCGGGAACGGGGGCGGGCTGTACCACTATGACGGCGCCGCGTGGTCGATGCTCTCGGTGACCGACGAATCGACGAGCCAGTCCGTGTGGGGCCTCTCGGCCACGGATGTCTTCGTCGGCGGCTCAGGCCCGGTCGGCAGCGGCGTGTGGCGCTTCGACGGCGCGACGTGGACCAACCCGCTCAACGGTCTGGCGAACTACCTCCAGGCAATCTGGGGGGCTTCGACGAACGATGTCTTCGCCGTCGGCGGCGCCGATCAGATCGAACACTGGGACGGCGCGTCGTGGACCGCGATGACCGCCGGCGGCACGGGCGCTTTCAACGGGATCTGGGGCAGCGGTCCCAACGATGTGTACGCCGTCGGCTCCGGTCCCTTCATCATGCACTACGACGGCAGCACGTGGACAACCGTGGACAACCCCGAACACGGCGCCGACGCCAACCTGTCCGCCGTGTGGGGCTCGTCGGCCGACGATATCTTCGCCGCCGGCGACGGCGGGATGATCTTGCACTATTCGGGGAATTAGAGCGCGGGGGCGCGAAGCCCGCAAAGTCACTCGGAGCCCATAACAAGAGCGAGTAAACGATTCAGTTACTGCGCGGCGCCCAATACGGGAAGAGTTACGACCCCAAGGGGAATCGAACCCCTGTTACCGGCGTGAAAGGCCGGTGTCCTAACCGCTAGACGATGGGGTCACTGGCGCTAAAGAACAACAGGAGCCGCTCGCGGTAGAATGAGCCGTCCGGGACTCGAACCCGGGGCCTACGGATTAAAAGTCCGTTGCTCTACCAACTGAGCTAACGGCTCAAAAGTGGCGGTATCCTATGGATGCGACTCCGGGTTGTCAAGCGTCGCGGCCGTTGATCGCCGCGTACGGCGCGCTTGCGTCGCCAAATGAAACTTCTATCATGGGTGTTGTGAAAAAACTGGCCGCCGTGGTCGCCCTGGGGCTGTTGCTCGTCTCTTGTACTGATGTACGGAACGAGTGCGCGCCGCGGCCGCGCCGGGTGCTGCTCATCGTGCTCGACGGCTGCCGCGCCGACTACCTGACGATCGCCGCGCTGCCCAACCTGCAGCAACTGGCCCGCCGCGGGACGACCTTCTCGCGCGCGATGGGCGGCATCGTCGTCAGCGACACGCCGCCGTCGATGGTGACCCTTGCTACGGGCTCGTTCCCGAATCGCCACCACGCTCCCGATTTCGTCTGGCGATCGTCAGCCGGCGAGATCATCGAAGATTTTTCCTGGCCGGCGAGTCATTCCGACGTATTGGCCGACTGGGTCGCCGCGACGGGGGCGCCGGTTTTCGCACGCGACGCGAGCGCGGGCGTGAACGGGCCGGTGGTCGCGGTGTCGGGCACGAAATACTTCGCCGCCGTGGGCCTCGGACTCGGCCACGCCGACTACACGGTGTTCATGAACTACGACCCCGACGACCAGGACGACGCAGCGACCGGGCAGATCGTGTGCTCGCCCGCCAATCCCTGCTTCGTGGATTCGCCGCCGGGTCAGGAGTTGCCCGCCGCGCTGGTCGCGCAGTTGCGCAGCAATCCGGATCTGTATCGCACCACCGCGATGGATCTCGAAGGCGATGACACCTGGACCGGCGCGCTCGCCGCGACGTTGGTGGGACCGCTGCGACCCGGACTGATGATGGTCGTGCTGCCGGCGATCGACTTGCGCGGGCACCTGGTCGGCGGGCCGCGCACCCCCGAGAAGATGACCCTGGCCATGATCAACGCCGACCACGAGATCGGCCGCATCCTGGACGCATACCGGCAGGCCGGTTTGCTCGATGAGACACTGGTGATCGTCACCGGCGATCACGGCATGGTCGGCAACGATCACGTGATCGACACGGCGACGATGACGGCCCTGGTGCAAGAGCAAGGCGCGCGAGTAGTGATCCCCAAGGACGGGAAGGCGCGGCAGGCGATCATGTGGCTCGATCCGATCGATCGGGCGCCGGCCGTCGCGGCCGCGATGGTCCATCAGGCTCTTGAACTCCAGTCCGCGGCGCTCCACGATCCGCACCCGCTGATCGAGCTGGTCCAGCAGCTCCACCAACTCGCCCAGTTTGGAATTGGAAAATTGTTTGGCCACTTCGGTCTTGTCGCCGACCGTCTCGCGGACCTCCAGGACGGTGTCCTTGAGGCCCAGGTTGGTCAGCGTGGTCCGCATTTCGCCTTCGTCGAGCACGTACTTCTTGTCCTTCTTGCGCTGCACCAGGTACAGCGGCGGCTGGGCGATGAACACGTGGCCGTCCATGATGAGCGGCTTCATGTGGCGATAGAAGAACGTCAGCAGCAGCGTTCTGATGTGGCTGCCGTCAACGTCCGCGTCGGTCATGATGAT